>NZ_JALXVO010000020.1:0-77750 GCF_025151705.1 Paenibacillus sp. p3-SID1389
TCCAGTGACGTTATTTGGCGTGATATCAGACATAAATAACGAAAAAACAAGTAATAAGGTCATTCCGGTCCGTTAGCCGGGGAAATCGTCCGGGAAATAGCAAATAACGTCATTCCGGTCCGTTAGAGCGCGGGATAAGGGAAAAGAGCGCCAGCATCATTGCGGACGCTCAAACAAACGTAGTCCCATTCCACATCCCCCCTACTGCTGCAACTGCCGCAACACCGTGATTTCCACCCGGCGGTTCTTCTGGCGGCCTTCGGGGGTGTCGTTGTCGGCGGCGGGGCGGGTGTCGGCGTAGCCGGCGTATTGGAATTGCTGCGGATCCAGCTTCTCCTTGTCGACGAAAAACCGCAACACCGAAAGTGCCCTTGCCCCCGACAGCTCCCAGTTGTCTTTGAACTCCGACGCGTACACAATCGGCAGGTTGTCGGTATGGCCCTCGATACTGATCACGGTGTCGAGTTGCCGGAACAAGCTGGCTAGCTTGGCGAGCGTTTTGGCGGAGCCGCTTTTGAGGTCGGCTTTGCCGGTGTCGAACAGAAACCGGTCGCTTAACGTGATCGAAATGCCCTGAGGCAAGTCAGCCACGTGGATTTGATCCTCCAGCGAATTGTCCTTGATGTAACTCTCAATGAGCTTCATCAAGTTGGCTAGCTCTTCCTCCTGCTTGCGAAAAGCAAGCTCCCGTTCCGTCAACGGAGCCTGTCCGCTGCTGTCCGCTTGTCCTGTCGTGCCTTGTCCTTCGCCTTGCTTGTTGCCGTTATCGGCTGATGCCGGCGGATTTTTGTGAGTGTACCGGTCAGCCGTCCCTGTAATTCCACTGCCTAACTCCAGGATGGAATCGCCGCCTTTGAACGTGTGCTGGAGGGAGGAGGTCACGACCTCATATTTTTCCACGTCTAACCGGCTCATGGCGTACATCATCACGAAAAAAATCAACAACAGCGTAATCAAATCCGCATAGGTGATCATCCAGCGGTCCTTCGCATCGCTCCGCACTGAGCGGCGTGCACGTCGGCGAGATTCACGCGTCGAAACGTCCGGCTCGTTCATTTTTTCCGATTTACTGGAAAATCTCATAATTCATTCTCCTCGGAGGCTTGAATGCGAGAGCTGCTTCCGAAGCTGACCGGTTTCTCTGCCGGACCGTTATCCGACAGAAGACGCGCGGTTTCCGCAGTATAGGATTCCAGCTTTCGACGGACAAGCAGTGGATGGTCGCCGTTTTGGATCGACAAGATTCCTTCCAACATCATTTCCATCCGGTCGATTTCGTCATCGCCGCGCGCTTTAATTTTGGAGGCGATCGGTAGAAAGATCAGGTTGGCACTAGCTACCCCATACAACGTTGCCGTAAAAGCAAGCGCAATCGAAGGCCCCAATGCGGTTGGTTCGGATAAGCTGCCAAGGACGTGGATAAGCCCCATCACCGTACCGATGATCCCCATTGTTGGGGCGTATCCGCCGGCCGATTCGAAGATTTTGGCGTAGCCGTCATATTTTTTTGATACCGCATCGATTTCCAGCTCCATGATTTGCCGTACCATTGACCGATCTGTTCCATCCACCACCAGTTGAATCCCCTCGCGCAAAAAAGGATCCCGATGCTCCGCCGCCTTCTTCTCTAAAGCCAATACGCCTTCACGGCGGGAAGTGGAGGACATGTCCACGATATCCTCGATCACGTCGTCCTGTGCCGGGGATTTGCTCATAAACGCCAGTGCCAGCGCCTTCGGAACCGTTCGCAGCTTGGCAACCGGGAAGCTGATCAACACGGCAGCAAAGGTGCCGCCAAACACAATTAAAGCGGCTGTAACCTGCAACAGACCGCCTAATTGACCGCCTTCGAGCGTAAATCCGCCAACAAGGGCGGCGAGACCAACAATGATGCCTACCAACGTTGCAATATCCATGAAATATGAACAACTCCTATCTTCGACTTACCGTTTGCATCTATAGGATGAAAAAGGTATAATACATGGGAACACCTATTCCTATTTTGATAAATTTAGGAAGGGCGCAGGCGTTAAGCTTGGTTTATTCATCGGAAGGATGACGATCCTAGTTTATATGTAGAAACAAACTTCTTGAGTAACCAAACTCATGTCATAAATAAAAATAATGTCAAATGACGCCTCTAGTATTCCATTTTAGACGATAGGGTGATGTTGGACAATGAGTGAAATCGTGGTTAGCGACAATAAATTCGAGCTGATCTCCGAATATACGCTGCAAGGCGACCAGCCGGAGGCGGTGCGTCAATTGGTGGAAGGCGTGCTGGCTGGGAAAAAGCACCAAACACTGCTCGGGGCCACGGGGACGGGTAAAACGTTTACGATCGCGAATACGATAGCGAAGCTCGGACGACCCACCCTCGTCATTGCGCACAACAAGACGTTGGCAGCGCAGCTGGCCAGCGAATTTCGTGAATTTTTCCCCAAAAACTCTGTTGATTACTTCGTCAGTTACTACGACTACTACCAACCGGAAGCCTACATTCCTTCCTCCGACACCTACATTGAGAAAGATTCCAGCATTAATGAAGAAATCGATAAACTGCGGCACTCGGCGACCAGCGCGTTGTTCGAGCGGCGGGATGTCATCATTGTGGCGAGTGTGTCGTGTATTTACGGTCTCGGTTCGCCGATGGAGTACCGTAATTTGGTGCTGTCTCTGCGGGTAGGGATGGAGAAGCCGCGTAATCAAATTTTAAGCCGGCTGGTGGATATCCAATATCAACGGAACGATATCAATTTCGTACGCGGTACGTTTCGGGTGCGCGGCGATGTGCTTGAGATCTTCCCGGCTTCCCATGGGGAGAAGGCGATCCGCGTGGAGTTTTTTGGCGATGAGATTGAGCGGATTACGGAGATCGACGTGCTGACCGGCGAATTGGTTGGGGAGCGGGAGCATGTGGCGATTTTCCCGGCGTCTCACTTCGTGACCCAGGAAGAAACGATGAAGATTGCCCTCCAGAACATCGAACGTGAGCTGGAAGAGCGGTTGGCGGAGCTCCGCGCGCAAGGCAAGTTGCTGGAGGCGCAGCGGCTGGAGCAGCGGACGCGGTACGACATCGAGATGATGAGAGAGGTCGGCTTCTGCTCCGGGATCGAGAACTACTCCGGTCCGTTAACATTCCGTGAGCGGGGGGCGACGCCGTATACGTTGCTGGATTATTTTCCGGACGATATGTTGATTGTCATCGATGAGTCTCACGTCACACTGCCGCAGATCCGGGCAATGTACAATGGTGACCAGGCGCGTAAAAATGTGCTGGTTGAACACGGATTCCGCTTGCCGTCGGCGCTGGATAACCGGCCCCTAAGATTCGAGGAGTTCGAGGAGAAGGCGACGCAGCTGATTTATGTCTCGGCGACGCCAGGCCCTTACGAATTGGAGCATTGCGATACGATGGTCGAGCAGATTATTCGTCCGACTGGCCTGCTGGATCCGGTCATTGAGGTGCGGCCAACGAAGGGGCAAATCGATGATCTGATCGGAGAAATCCGTGACCGCATCGCTAAAGACGAACGCGTGCTGGTAACGACGTTAACGAAGAAGATGGCTGAGGACTTGACCGATTACCTCAAGGAAGTTGGTATCAAGGTAAGGTATCTTCACTCTGATATTAAAACGCTGGAGCGGATGAGTATATTGCGCGACCTGCGGTTGGGAACGTTCCATGTTCTGATCGGGATCAACCTGCTGCGGGAAGGTCTGGATTTGCCAGAGGTTTCGCTGGTGGCGATTTTGGATGCCGACAAGGAAGGCTTCCTCCGTTCGGAGCGCTCACTGATCCAGACGATCGGTCGGGCTGCACGGAACGCGGATGGCCGCGTGCTGATGTACGCTGATACGATCACGGAGTCGATGGATAAGGCGATCAAGGAAACCGAGCGGCGGCGCAGCATTCAGATCGCGTACAACGAGAAGCACGGCATCACGCCGCAGACGATTCGCAAGAAAGTCCGCGATGTGATCGAGGCGACCAAGGTCGCAGAGAGCAAAGCGGATTATCTGGCCGATGCCAAAGGCAAGATGTCCAAGCGCGACCGCGAAGCGATGATCGCTCGTCTCGAGGCCGAGATGAAAGAAGCGGCCAAGAACCTGCAATTCGAGCGTGCGGCTGAGCTGCGTGATGCGATCCTGGAGTTGCGGGCAGAGGCATAAGCGTAGGCGAGCTGCTGCCCCGTTTAGCAAATATGAGCCAGCCATAGGGTAGCCAAACAAGAGCGCTGACCTATGGCACTTGGCTTGGGGCGGCTGATACGGGGCTCTTAGGTTGTAAGTTGATGTAACGGAACGGAGAGACCTTATTTGCTCTAGAGAGCAAGGTTTCTCGTTCTAACGGAACGAGGAGACGCTATTTGGCTTGATAATGCACTAAACGTCGTTATAGCTGGTGAATAAGGTCTCTGGGTTCCGTTAGGACGGGAAATATCCAGGAAATCAACGAATAACGTCGCTACGTTCCGTTAGAATCCGGGCGCCCTGGGAGTGGGGCGTCGGCAAACCAACCCTATGTGAATAGCATCGTGATGGGAAGCCGATTTTTGGAGAAGAGAAGTTAAATCAAGTTTAAAAATCGGGTTTTTAGCACCGAGAAGGTTGGATGAAGGAGGGAGTGAGTAGCGGAGCGTAGGTGGGGCTACGTGAGCAACGGAGCGACCGACTGAATTCAAGATTCGATGTCGAAATACTCCTATGAATAGCATCGTGATGGGAAGCCGATTTTTAAACAACATCTATAAAAGGGAGATGAAGTTGTTGGGTCGCGAGAACATAGTCATCAAAGGCGCCAGAGCGCACAATCTGAAAAACATAGATGTCACAATACCGCGCGACAAGTTTGTCGTGCTTACGGGGTTAAGCGGCTCCGGCAAGTCATCGCTTGCCTTCGATACGATTTATGCCGAAGGGCAACGCCGTTACGTGGAGTCGTTGTCTGCGTACGCCCGACAGTTTTTGGGGCAAATGGATAAGCCGGATGTGGATTCGATCGAAGGATTGTCCCCAGCCATCTCCATCGACCAGAAGACGACGAGCCGCAACCCGCGTTCGACGGTAGGGACCGTTACGGAAATCTATGACTATCTGCGTCTGTTGTACGCCCGGATCGGGCATCCGCATTGCCCGGAGCACGGTATTGAGATTACGTCGCAGACCGTTGAGCAGATGGTGGACCGTATTATGCAATATCCGGAGCGAACGAGATTGCAGATCTTAGCTCCTGTCATTTCCGGCAAAAAGGGCGAGCACAAAAGCTTGTTCAGCGAAATCGCCAAGCAAGGCTTCGTTCGGGTTCGTGTGGATGGTGAGCAGCGCGATTTGTCGGAAAATATTGAACTGGAAAAGAACAAGAAGCATACCATCGAGGTCATTGTCGACCGGATCGTAGTGAAGGAAGATGCACGCAGCCGGCTGGCCGATTCCATCGAAACGGCGCTGAAAATGTCCGGCGGACAAATCCTCGTGGATATTATTGGCCAAGAGGAGCTTCGCTTTAGCTCGAACTATGCTTGCCCGATTTGCGGATTCAGCATCGAAGAGCTGTCGCCGCGGATGTTCTCGTTTAACAGTCCGTACGGGGCTTGCCCAGAGTGCGACGGACTTGGCGTGAAAATGATCATCGACAAGGACTTGCTCATCACGGATCCTTCCAAATCGATTGAGGAAGGCGCATTTGAGGCTTGGGCGGGCGGCACCTCCAACTACTATCCACAGTTTTTGAGATCGGTATGTGAGCATTTTAATATCCCGCAAAATGTACCGGTTTCCGAATTAACGGAAGATCAGATGGACAAGTTGCTCTATGGCACAGGTGATGTGAAGGTAAGGTTCCGCTATGAGAACGATTTTGGCATGACCCGGGATGCCTATGTCACGTTTGAAGGGATTATCCCTAACTTGGAACGGCGTTACCGGGAAACGGCCTCAGAGGGGATCCGCGAGTTCATCGAGCAGTTTATGGGATCCAAGCCTTGTGGTACCTGTCATGGTCACCGTCTGAAGAAAGAGGTTCTGGCCGTAACGGTAAATGATCAGAACATCGCTCACGTGACGTCTTTGTCGATCGGCGAAGCCCAAGAGTTCTTTGGAAACTTGGAGCTGACGGATAAGGAAAAATCCATTGCTAACCTGATCCTGAAGGAAATCAATAACCGACTTGGGTTCCTGGTGAACGTCGGCTTGGATTATTTGACGCTGAGTCGCGCGGCTGGCACCTTGTCTGGCGGCGAGGCACAGCGCATTCGGCTGGCGACACAAATCGGTTCGAGCCTGATGGGTGTCCTCTACATCCTGGACGAGCCTAGTATCGGGCTGCATCAACGGGATAACGATAAGCTGATTTCAGCGTTGACTCACATGCGCGATCTTGGCAATACGTTAATCGTCGTGGAGCATGACGAGGATACAATGCTTGCTGCAGACCATATCATCGATATCGGGCCTGGGGCAGGGATTCACGGGGGGCAAGTGATCTCACAAGGGACTCCTCAGGAAATCATGAACGATCCGCGCTCCCTAACGGGGCAATATTTGAGCGGGAAGAAGTTTATCCCGGTACCTTTGTCTCGACGGAAGCCGGATGGCCGCTGGTTAGAGATCAAAGGAGCCAAAGAAAACAACCTGAAGAACATCAACGTGAAAGTCCCGATCGGGGTGTTTACGGCGGTGACGGGAGTATCCGGCTCCGGTAAGTCGACCCTGGTTAACGAGATTTTGTATAAAACGTTGGCTCGCGACTTGAACCGGGCGAGAGTGCGTCCAGGCCAATACAAGGAGATCAAAGGCCTTGAGCATGTGGAGAAGGTCGTCGACATCGACCAGTCTCCAATTGGGCGCACGCCGCGATCCAATCCGGCAACGTACACCGGAGTGTTTGACGATATTCGCGATCTGTTCTCGCAGACGAACGAAGCGAAGGTACGCGGCTACAAGAAAGGCCGTTTCAGCTTCAACATTAAAGGTGGTCGCTGCGAAGCCTGCAAAGGTGACGGGATCATCAAAATTGAAATGCACTTTCTGCCGGACGTTTACGTTCCTTGCGAAGTTTGCAAAGGCAAGCGATACAATCGCGAGACGCTGGAAGTCAAATATAAAAACAAGAGCATTGCCGATGTGCTGGAGATGACGATCGAGAATGCTACGGAGTTCTTCCAGAACATCCCGAAAATTCACCGCAAGCTGCAAACGCTGATGGACGTTGGTTTAGGTTATGTGACCTTAGGGCAGCCGGCAACGACGTTGTCTGGCGGGGAAGCCCAACGTGTGAAGCTGGCTTCGGAATTGTATCGCCGCAGCACCGGCAAAACGATTTATATTCTCGATGAGCCTACAACCGGCTTGCATGTCGACGATATCGACCGATTACTCAAGGTGCTCCATCGCCTGGTTGATTCCGGCGAGACGGTGCTTGTGATTGAGCACAATCTGGACGTGATCAAGACGGCCGACTACTTGATCGACCTAGGGCCGGAAGGCGGCAGCGGGGGAGGAACGGTGATCGCTACCGGCACGCCGGAGGACATCGTGAAGGTAGACAAATCCTATACCGGACGATATCTGGCGCCGATTCTCAAGCGGGATACGAAACGCACCGCGGAACTCAACCAAGTCGAAGAGAAAGATCGGGAAGTCGTTTAGAAGAAAAAGGAGCAGTCTCTGTTTAGAGGTTGCTCCTTTTTTGGCTTGATCGATAAACGAGGACAATATAGCTGTCCGATCCCCTCTTGGCCCCCTCTTTTTGAGGATTATCCCGTTGCATCAGATCGTGGAAATGAGATACAGAAAGTAAGGCATGCCCTTTTCACACGGCACTCCCAGTCTCGCTTGATCCACACTCTGAACGAAAGGGATAATCGTGCAAAAAGGGCCAAAAGAAAGAACTAGACCGGCCCCCATAGGGTACCAGTCTAGTTCAATAGATGTCGAGTGAAGATGCTCAAGCATCTCTACTTAAGAGGCGATTCCCGCAGCTAAAATTTGGTTCAGCTGTTCTTGGAATGCCGGAACTCCGACGCGCCGAACGAAATCATGGAAGGATTCGGAGGCATTGCGATTCGTTTTATAGAATAATAGCAACTGCTCGAGGACATATGCGACTTGGTCGCCTTTGACGCGGCCTTTAAGCGCTTGGTTAAACTGGGCTTGCGGTCCGTTTGCCCCACCGCCCAATGTACCGCCTACGGCGATATCAAATGCATCGACCATACCTTCCGGCGTCTTGATCAGGGAACCCTGCAAGCCGATATCGGCAATATGCTTATGGCCGCAGGCATTCGGGCAACCGATAAAGTGGATGCGAACCTTCTCGTCCAGTTCGACATGCTGGTCCAGGTATTCTGCAACTTCAGCGGCACGGCGTTTCGTTTCAACGATGGCCAAGTTGCAAAATTCATTGCCTGTGCAGGAAACGGTCCGGCTCATAAAATGCTTCGGAAACGGAGTTAACCGCTGAAGAACTGGCGCTTTGAGCGCTTCTTCCACCTTGTCGTCCGGAATGCCGCTGATCAAAATATTTTGCGACATCGTGGTGCGGATTTTGCCTTCGCCGTATTGGTCAGCTACATCGGCCAGTTGCTCCAGTTCATCGGCGTTTAACCGGCCAACCGGTACATTAAGGCCGATATAATTGAGGCCTTCCTGTTTCTGCGGGTGCACCCCGTCGAAATAGGCAGCTTGCCAGCCGACGGTTTTATCTTCCCCGCGCGACTCCAGCTCACCAACCAGCTCGATCAGCTTCTCTTTAAATTTCTCCGGTCCCCAGTCGGCGACGAGGAATTTCAGGCGAGCGTGGTGGCGTTTCTCCCGGTAGCCGTAATCGCGGAAAATCGTGGTGACTCCAATCGCAACCTTCAGCACTTCCTCCGGTCTGACGAAAATATCCAGCGGTTTCGCTAAATGCGGCTTCGCGGATAAACCGCCGCCTACCATGACATGGAACCCGATGGTCTCTTTTCCGTCGATCACCTTGACCGCTGGTGTAAAGGCTAAATCGTTGATTTCCGCTTGCGCATTATTGTAGATGTTTGCGGAGATCGACATTTTATATTTTCTCGGCAGGTTGGAGAAGTCACGGTTTAGCAGGAAGAATCGGTTCACTTCCTCCACGATCTCCGTCGTATCGATTAATTCATCCTTGTCGATCCCGGCGAGCGGATTCCCTACGATGGTACGCGGGCAGTCACCGCAGGCTTCAAACGAATACAGACCAACCTTATCTAGACGCTCGAAAATATCCGGCAAGTTCTCCACCCGCAGCCAGTGGAATTGAATGGCTTGACGTGTCGTCACGTCCACCAGGTTGCGGCCGTACAAGCGAGAAATTTCCGCCAGCGCACGTGCTTGCTTCGTGGTCATAATACCGGTATTGATGCGCACGCGCATCATGAAGTGACCATCCTTTGGTTTTTGCTGATATACGCCGGCCCATTTGAAACGATCCATATCGTCAGCTGGAATCGAGTCGTAGCCTTTCACCGCGTACTCCTCAATAATCGTGCGGATGACGTCCAGCCCGTCTTTTTCCAATTTGACGAACTCGAATTTGTTTAATTTCTCCGGCTCTTTGGTCCATATCGGTTCATAAGCCATGCGATAACCTCCCTATGTTACGTTTGGGTAAAGAATCCTCAATGGATCCCGTTCATTAATTCCGACAATAAAACTATGAATAAGGTTATTTTTCATGGTACCATAGAAGCCTGAGAGCGTAAATAAAGTAAGGGGGCTTTCGGGCATAAAACTTCCTTATGAACAACTAAAGATCTGGTGATAATGTATTTGTCAATGATATCCTGCATAAAATAAAGCTTAAATCCGGCAACAAACACGTAAATTCAGCGAAAACTTTGACAAAATCTTGTCTTTCCTCTTGCATCCGAACCAGAGGGAAGATAACATAGAAGAAGAGTTGTGATTTCGTGGATTTCAAGAGGAGGTTTCGCGATGTTGCTCCAGGCAGCGGAAGAAACAGCAAAAACAACGAATTTTAACGGGTTCGATATTTTTATGATTTTGTTTACGATTGTGATTTTTATTGGCGTGATCCGCCTGTTGAGAGAGCGTCCGAAGAAGAACCTGTTCGCGATCGCTTTCGGGATTATCAGCTTGCTGGTCTTTTTGGCATCGGATGCGATCATGATTAAGACCTGGTTTAGCTAAGCCAAGGCGAGCGATACATATTTCATTATGTGAAATAAGCCAAGGCACTTTATTCTTGATAAAGGAGTAAGGTGTCTTTTCATTTTACAGGATCTGGATTATAATAAGGTCAGGTGAAGCACACCTTGACATCTTTTGGGATGGCGAGGTGTGTTTTTTATTTGCAATAAATGGATGAATTTATCAGAAAAGCAAGAAGAAAGGAGGTTTTTGGAAAGTGGAAGCGAATATGTGAAGATACATATTTTTCCTTTGACGGGAAAATTGAAAACTAGGTATGGGAGTGATGAATGTGAAAAAGATGCTGGTCATGGGGCTGGTTGGATTGATGTTGATCAGCCTGATTCCGGGTAAGCCTCATCTTCATGCCGCTTCCGGAGGGTTCCCAGACGTTAAGGAGGGGCATTGGGCTAAAGCGGCGATTGATTTGGCCGTAGCTAACGGTTATTTCAAAGGTTATGCAGATGGAACCTTTAAACCCAATGGAACCGTAACTCGAGCTGAGTTTGCTGCCTTATTGGCACGGGTAGCTAAAGCAAAGGAATCGGGGGAATCAGAGGCGTCAAGGCACTCGTTTTCGGATTTAGCGGGGCATTGGAGCGAACCTGAAGTCGAACGTGCAGTAGCCCTTGGTTTTATTCAGCCTAGCGACTATCCAAATGGGTTTCAGCCGAATACGCCGATCACCCGCTTTGAAATGGCCAAGTGGATGACATCGGGCCTGGCAGCCAACAGCGCTGACTTTAAACAGGCGTTGGAGGACACTAAAACAACGGTAATCCCGGTAAGAGAATATTTTAAACCGGGGATCCCTGAGTCGAAGTCTTCCTATGTTGCCGTTGCCTTAGGGACTAAGTTGATGAGCGGGTATCCGGACGGTACCTTTGGATTGGATAAGAAAGCAACCCGCGCGGAGACCGCCATCATTTTGCAGAATTATGAACAGGTAAGTAGTAGAGAAGCGGGGAGTTTTTTGGGGTTGCAGGAATTGAGACAAGTAGGTACAGAACATACCAATCTGGAGACGATTAGCCCCTTCACAACCGGCAATACTTCGTTAAACGATGTTGTAGAAAAAACGCTCACATTTCGAAATAATGCTGGTAGTTTAAAACTGCATCATTATATCGTTGTTGATACGGAAGACTTCAAGAACATCGACAGTATTTATGCGCCTATGTTTGTAGAGGAATCGGATTATAATAGTAGACTAGACGAACCAGGCGTATACCGAGCTTTCATTCATATCACTATTTATCCGAAAGCCCAAGATTTTAGCGTGGGGCATTATATGAACGGTGTTCGAGATGGTATTGTTGCTGGGAGCAGAATTCTTAATCAAAGCATTATGGATAAATACGGGTATCAAACTTTACCTCATCTCGAGTCAAAAAAATATTTTAAAGAGCACAACAACCCTAATGGGATTACAATGTGGGTTCAGGTTTTTTTAGATTCATCCCGTGAATTAAGAGATAGTATAACAACAGATGATGGTTCGTACGCGTCTTTTAGTAATAAATAATAGGAGTGGCTGAACATTGAATAGGTGCGTGGCCATTTTACTTGTATTTTTACTTATACTCTCCACATTTCCTAATCAGTCAAAAGCAGCGTTCATAAATGGTTATCCTTCAGATAACATTGAAGTAACTCCCAATGGACCTGCACAAATGCAGCAGATAAAAGTGTTAGTCAAAGGAAGTGACGTAGCTAGACCTAAAATTATTTGGGTACAAACTGATACTGACATTTGGGCTGCTACTTTTGATAATGGAACACGAGTCGAGACGGGAACTCATAGTAGTGGTCAATCTGCGGTTCCTTTAAAGAAACGTACGGATTTCGAGTTAAACATGGAAGTATATGCTCCTGATTTAATGGAGGATAGCTTAAAAAATACATTTTCGAAAACGTACATAAGGGATTTACAAATTGAAGATATGGAATGGAGAGAATCAGATAGTTATGAACCCATCGGCTCTAAACCTGGATTTAACGCTGGAAGTACGACAGCTACAATTAAAGTTTCTACAGGATACCCATTAAATTATTCTGATAAATATAGATACGCAACTCGAGCAGATGGGGCAGATAAATATATGGCGGAGTACTACATCCCTATGTTTGTGAACTACAAGGGATATGTAGTGGAAAAGAAACGGATGAGAGTTTTAGAAAATGCGACATTGCAGGTAGGCCAAACCCAGGACTTGAAGGCTCAAGTTAACACCTTAGAGTACAACATGTCCGACTGGGGCGATAAATGGTTTGATGTTACTTCGGCTAGCGAGACATCTTGGTCTTCTAGTAACACTAGTGTGGTAACAGTTGATGGGAACGGAAAAGTGACAGCGAAATCGCAAGGAACCGCCATTATCACAGCCCAATGGAAAAAAGGACCATACTGGTTATACGGTTCAGCTACAATAACCGTAGGAACTGGTGGGGGAGATCCAGGTAATCCCACAGAACCGACACCACCTCAATGCACGGAGCCCACCCCCAGCGGCAATGTCATCGATGTACCGTTAAATGACCCTGCCGTGAGTGCGGTCATTAAGGCGGATAGTCGGGGGGCGGAGCAATTTAACGTGCTGGATGGGATTCCTACATCCGAAAGCTTATATGGGAATGTCTTTGCCAAAAGCTACTTGTCAAAGAATCGATTCGTGGAGATGGCCGGGAAATGTACTTTTGAGATTACGGTAAACCGGGAGTATACGTTAACGTGGGACCCTGGCAAAGAGGTGGAAGGGCCGGATGGCACAACCCATAAGGAGCCGGATCCCCAAACGGATACGGAGACCCTGACGAAAACATACACCCTCGAACGTCAATATTCCTATTGGGTTATTGATAACCTCGAGGTATACAAAATTAATGAGGCAGCTTTGCAGAATTACGCGTTTGAAGGCAATGGCATTCGAATACAGCCTACTGGGTATACTCCCCCGTCCTACTCGACGAGTTTAACGCACGGGTTCACGCCGCCGAATCCAGAAAATCCGGTAGAAGCGCCTCCCGGAAGTAAATCTGGGGGAACGGAAAGACCGGATGTGAGCGGGGAGGACTTGAAGTCTTTTGCTGAGAATGCCGTGGAAGAAGTGAAGGTCAAGAATGATACCTTGATCTTTAACGGAAGTACCATTATGAATGGCGCTGAAACGAGTCGATCGGGGGCGCGGCCCGGCCAGATTCCCTCAGCACCGCAAATCAACGAAAATGTGCTGTATAGTCCAGGTCATGTGATCCCGACTAGCAAGACGAATAAGGCGAACCAGCCTAGTACCGGCACGATCTATTACGGGCTGATGAGCGGCAACATCAATGGCGGCGCGGACAAAAGCTTCCCTATTAACGGGATCAACAGTGTAACTGTACATACGCCCGTAGTGATATACCCCGGTGTCTCCGACGACAAGGCGCATAATCAGAAGACGACGCCCGCGGCGGGGCGGTCGGCTGTGATTTTGGATCGACCGTTTACCGTCACCATGCCTAACAGTGGCCAACATACCAACTACTTGGGATATGGAAACAGGGACTATTTGAAGTATATCGGCAGCAAGCAAGTTCGCTTCCCGTTTGATGTTTATGAGGGAGCGAAGGCGAGATTTTATCCGAAAAATACCTGGATCGAAGTGGACAAGACTCGGGAGCAGTTTGACTTCTATCTGCCTGTTTGGGTGGATGAAGGGTTTTATACCGTGGAGTTCCGCACCATTGCACATAATGCGCCAGCCGGAGCGACGGAGCAGACGAATGCCAACTTGAACCTCACGCATCATATCGCTTACGGCACCGTGCCGGTTGATGTGATTGGACGGGTGTTCGATTTCAAAGTGACGGATATTGCCGATTACAACTGGGAAGGTGTGTTTCGGACGGCTCCGGGAAGCCCGGTGCCCACCGGGGCTGCTTACTGGGTTGGACTCAACGGGATTGATGGAGCCCCAAGAGGCAATACGCCACAGTATACGCTGCCCATCCGACCTGGCAGTCATCCGCTTTACAAAAACGCAGTCATCAAAACGGGTTATCACTTCAAATTTGATCTAAAAACCAAAGGGAATATGTTTGGGCCCTTAGATCAAATCGTGATCACCCCCTCGTTTGATTTCATCGATGCCGTAAGCGGGAAGCGCCAGCCCGTCGATCTGTATTACCATACCGGGAACCGGAGTTATGTTCGGATCGGATCCCCCTTGGACCAGGTCCAACGCTATGTGATTCTAAATGAGCGTCTGCGGAATGTGCCGATGGAGGAGCTGACGGATACCGCGCTCTACAAATACGATCACGACTACACCTTTGACCAGGTGGCCGGGATTGGACGAAGCCAGTTCGTGCAGCGGTTCATCCAGAAGCAGTCGATGCAAAAAACACCCGTCGGCAGCTTGAGCCTGCTGCAGTTGCCGGAGGGGGTTCGCACGTTGATCGGTCCGAAGACAGGAATCCCTGCTCCTTTTTCTCGAGGAAGGAGCTTTTTTGTTTTAGCTATCCTTATTCATCGTTTTCATAGCTGGATCGGATTGTCTTATTTCCTGGAGTAGTTGACTCACCCGACTCTGGGAAATGCCTATCCTTCTGGCCCATTCGCTCTGTGTGGAGTTGGGGTGGGTGCGCATGACTTCCAATAGCCGTTCGTAGGCTTTACCGCGTTTTCGACCTCGTTTTCTTGCAGCGATATCCTTGGTGGGACGACCCGGCCCCCTATTATCTGCGGATGCGGTTGCCGCAACCTCCTCATTTCCCGGCGAAGCAGGTGGTGAGCTGAGTTCCAGGGTAGCCTGAAGGCGAAGCTCCTGGATGCAAGAAGGACAAATAAATTTTTCATGATAATAGAGCAGGTTATCCAGAGTGTGGCAGAACATGCAGGCTTGAGATTGATATTTACGGATCATGATCCATCGAGAATCGGGGTCAATGAAAAACTCCTCGTGCCAATAACATTGGTTTTTGGCAGATCGTCAGTCAGCAAATGATAAATCTGCCGGTACTTCTCCCGTTTGTCCCCTTGCAGCGTCCGCTGAGCAAAAATCCAGTTTTTATAAATATGATAGTCCGACACGACCGGCAGCCCTCGGGACACATAGTTTTTGACCGTATCCTCCAATTGCTTGTACCGGTTGCATAAAAAGAACATTTCCAGCTGGAAAGCCCATTCCTCGTATTCTGATAAAATTTGCTCAGGAACGGATCCTCCTCCACGATCGATGCGCGGAATTAAATTTAGTTTACAAATAAATATTCTAATCGTATAATAAAGAAAAAAACCTCTGTTTCATAATTAATTGGAGATAATATTCTTTTGTTTCGATCGAATCAAATAGGATATCATTTTTTTAGAGGGATATGGGGAATTTATTCTCCATAAATATTAATTAAGAAGAACTAAACCATAACATCGGAGGTTATTTATATGTCTCATCCCATAGTCAACTCCTTCAAAGGTGGTTTGATCGTTTCGTGCCAGGCTCTTGAATGCGAACCTTTTTTTGGAAGTGAGTATATGGCCCGTTTTGCACTATCCGCAGAAATAGGCAGAGCAGTTGGGATTCGCGCCAATACGCCGGCGGATATCGAGGCAATTAAACGCGTCAGTAAACTTCCATTGATCGGATTGTGGAAGCGGAATTATGCCGATTCCAGCGTGTATATTACTCCGACCTTGAAGGAGGTAGATGCGGTGATATCCGCTGGCGCGGATATCGTGGCCTTGGATGCCACGTCACGCCAAAGGCCGGGCGGGGTTACATTGGCCGAGCTGGTTCATGAAATACGAGCTCGCAGCAAAATACTGCTTATGGCCGATGTATCCAACGTCCAAGAAGGGCTTATGGCAGAACAACTAGGTTTCGATCTCATTTCAACCACGCTGTCAGGATATACGTCTTATAGCCCTCAGCGGACGGATCCCGACTACCAATTGATAGCCGATCTGTCCCGACAGGCCACAATTCCTGTCCTTGCGGAGGGAAGGGTTCGCAGCCCGGAACAGGCGCTTCGCTGCTTGAACGAGGGGGCCTTCGCCGTAGTTGTCGGCGGGGCAATTACAAGACCCCAGTTAATAACACGCAATTTCGCTGAAGCGCTATCCGAGTTCAAAGACAACAAGACGGATGTCGAGAAATAAGGGAATGGAGACGGAGCCTTGAGAGGGGGGATGCACCGCTTCGATTCAGGAATCAAGGGCAATTATTTACACATTAGGAATCCATAAAGGGAGGGTTACAATGAAAAGCAAAAAATTACTTTCAGTGATGTTGTTGTCCATGTTGTTGTCAGTATCTGCACTATCAGGTTGTTCTGGAGGAAAAGAGGAAGCGAAGCCGTCCGGTAGCGAGGGAAACGAATTAGGAGCGCAAGAGCAAGTTACGATTACCGTTTGGGACAATTATGGGGCAACAACGCCGATCAAACCCTTGATTCCCAAATTCGAAGAGGAATTCCCGAATATTAAAGTGGATTTTCAGGAGCAGCCGTGGGATAACTTCTGGGATAAGATGGCAGCGGCGGCATCTGGCGGGGAAACTCCAGATATTGCTACCTCAGGACTGATGTGGAATCCGAAATATACCGTGTTTGGTCTGTTCGCGGATCTTAACTCTCTATCCGGCGGTAAAGTGAATGGACAAGACATCCAAGCTGTTTATAGCGAAGGCATGATTGAAGCAGCGACAACCGATCAGGGACTATTTGGCATTCCTTACGATTTTGATTCCTACTCGTTGTATTATCGCAGCGATTTGTTAGAAGAAGCCGGTGTTAGCGTGCCGCCTTCGAACTGGGACGAACTCGTTGAAATCGGAAAAAAATTGACCAAGGATTTGGATGGGGACGGCAAAACCGATCAATATGCGTTTTTGGTTATGCCGGACTGGTATCACTTTGAACCTTTCCTGTACGCGAACGGAGGAAAGGTGCTGACGGACGATAACAAGCAAGCGGCGTTCAATAGTCCAGAAGGGGTGGAAGCACTGCAATTTTACGCTGATCTGGTCAACAAGCATAAAATCGGCATCAATTGGACGCCGGACCGCGGCAGTTACGTTGCCGGACTTAAAGATGGCACGATTGCCATGTTCCAAGACGGCCCCTATGTTATGGGCCTGATTAAAAACAGTAATCCGGAGCAGGAAGGCAAATGGAGAATTACTGACGCCCTAAGCCACAAACAATACGGCACGCACATTGGGGGCACTTATCTTAGCATCTTCGAAAAGTCGGAACATAAAGAAGAAGCTTGGAAATTCATCGAGTTTCTGAGCCGAGAAGAGAACGCGATCCAAGTCTATAAAACTTCGGGAGCGGCACCGGGGTATTTGCCGGCTCTCGATTCCAAGGAAGTCAATTCGCCAGATCCGTTCTTCGGCAACGAGGTACCAATGGAAGTGTTTAAAAAGGCGGTCGAAAACGGAAAGCCAAATCCGATCGTCAGCTCTTGGCAAGAAATCAGCCAGACGATTTCGGATGCCGTAGTCAAGGTGGTCATGAACGAAGCCACTCCACAAGAGGCTTTGGACGAGGCGGCGGAACAGGTGAACCTAATATTGGCGCAAGAGTAAACCTTGAATTAAGGTCCAACGTCTCTGAATCGTTTAGGCGGGTATGAAGTGTACCCGCCTTTATCTGAAAGGATGGGTCACAATGAGTGTACCACGGGTAGCGAAATCTAACCGAAATCGGCGTTCGCAACAACCGAGGCTCATCAAAGAGATCGGAAAGAGTAAGGAAGCCTACTTATTCGTTCTTATTCCTGTCGTCTTGCTGATTATTTTCAGCCTGATTCCGATGGTCTACGGCTTCTTGATGAGCTTCACGAACTGGAATGGATTGCAAAGTCCCAAATACGTCGGGCTCGATAACTATTCGGCAATCCTGCGGAGCAGCGACTTTCATCGGGCTCTTGCCAATACGATCAAGTTTGCTGTGGTCAGCTTGGCCGGGGGGATGGTGTTGGCGTTGATTCTAGCGCTTGCCATTGACCGCTTGCCACGACTGCAAAGCTTTTTCAAAATCTCCTATTTTATCCCTGTGATTACGCCGATGGTTGTTGTTGCTCTCGTCTGGACGCTGATCTACAATGAAAAAGGCTTGCTGAATTTTGTTTTGGGCGAGATGGGCTTCGAAGCGGTAGGCTGGCTAACCGACAAACGGATCGCCATGTATTCCATAGTGGTTACCAGCATCTGGCAGGGAATGGGTTTTTCGATGATTGTGTATCTAGCAGCTTTGCAAAAAATCCCCGAGCATTTATACGAAGCGGCCAAAATCGACGGTGCCGGCGGGTTTAAAGCCATCATCCATGTTACTCTACCCGGGTTGAAGGATACGTTTGCCTTTTTAATAATTTATGGAGTTATCGGCGCATTCAACGTGTTTGACCAAATTTATGTCATGACTAATGGCGGCCCGATCAAATCCACCGAAACGATCGTGTTTCAGATTTTCTCCAACTTCAGGTATTTGAAATTGGGTTACACCTCCGCCTTGTCCTATATCTTTCTCTTTATGCTATTGATCATTTCCCTGATCCAATTTAAGTTGATTTACAAGAAAGAAGAATGAGGTACGTGCCATGGGAGAATTTCGAAAAAAGAAAATACAGCTGCTGTTAGTATACCTGTTTCTCGGCGCAGGGATTGTGTTGAATCTTGCTCCACTGGCGTGGATGCTCTCTACGTCGTTTAAGCCGGGGAGCGAAGTGTTTCGTCTCCCACCAAAGTGGATTCCCGATTCGCTTGACTTCGCCAACTATGAGAAAGTATTTTCGATGATTCCATTCGGAAGGTATTATGCGAATAGCATTGCTGTGGCGCTTTTGATCACGGTCGTAACTGTCTTGCTGTGTACCATGGCAGGGTATGCCTTCGCGAAACTGAAGTTTCCTGGCAGAAACGTATTGTTCATGTTGTTTCTGATCACGCTCATGATTCCTTTCCAAGCGACAATGGTTCCTTTGTTCCGGATGGTATCGGGTTTCGGTTGGATTGATACGTATCAAGGCTTAATTTTACCGCAGATTTCAACCGCTTTCGGTATTTTCCTGATTCGCCAGTTTATGCTATCCATGCCGGACGCGGTGATTGAAGCCGCGAAGATCGACGGGAGTTCTCAACTCCATACTTTTCGAAAAATCGTCGTTCCCATGAACCGCGGCGCGATGGCGACGTTAGCCATTTTTACATTCAACACCGCATGGAATAACCTGCTATGGCCTTTGCTAGTCACGAATAGCGACCGGATGCGGACGCTCCCGGTGGGGATGGCTTTGTTTCGGAGTTCTCGGGATATCGATTGGACGGCAATCATGGCAGGTTCGGTCATGTCCCTTATTCCCATGATCATCCTGTTTCTGTTGATGCAGAAGCAATTTATCCGGGGGATTACCGCCGGAGCAGTTAAAGAATAACATCCGAACAAGCGTGCATGTTCATGATATTCACCCAATATACAGTCTGAGGTTGGTGTAATTCAATGACGACAAAGTTAGTGTATTTGCCGTTGGACGAAAGACCTTGCAATCTGCTCTACCCACAGCAACTAGCCGCCATGACTGATATCGAAATGGTCGTTCCTGGGGCAGAGCTTCTCGGTGACAAAAAGCAGCGTGCGAATCTAAAAAAGTTGGAGATTTGGCTGGAGGAGCAATGTCGGGATGCGGACGTGCTAATCGCTTCGATCGACATGCTCGTACACGGCGGCATCGTGCCTTCCCGTCTACACCAAGACGATGCAGTGACTTGTATAACCCGCTTGCAATTGTTTCATCGCTTGAAGGCGGTACGACCGGATTTGATCATTTATGGCTTTAATTTGATCACTAGGGTACCCGCATATTCAAGCAGTGAGGAAGAACCGGAGTATTACGATCAATTCGGTCGGGAAATTTTCGAATGGGGCTGCCTGATCGACAAGCAGGACACGGCTTCATTGACCGATGAGGAGCAGCGCCGACTGGATGATGTGTTAGCCGCGATTCCGGAAGAAGTGCAACGCGACTACCGCAAACGTCGCCGCGTGAACTCGGACGTCAACGAAGCTTCCATTGCGCTGGTAGAGTCTGGAGTTCTCGATTATTTGATCATCCCGCTTGATGATAATGCAAAGTACGGTTTCAGCGCCATGGAACAAAGAAAGCTTGGCGTACGGGTGGAAACGGCTGGATTATCGGAGCGGGTAGCGATTTACCCGGGAGCGGATGAAATTGGATGTACCCTGTTTGCCCGTGTATTTTGCGCCTTGAAACATCATACACCCGCGATATATGTCAGATATTCTTCAACTCAAGGTCCGATGTGCATACCCAAATACGAGGATCGCAGTTTAAACGAAAGCATCAAAGCCCATTTCATGGCGGCAGGTGCCTTCATGGCCGATGCTTCGGGAGAGGCAGACGCGATCCTTATGGTCCACTCTCCGCCCGTTTCCCAGGCGGAAATGGCAGAAACCGATACGCCGATTCGGGATCGGAACCGAGCCTATTTTTCCGAGGTGAACACGCGCGAGTTCGCTCAAACGATGAAATATTACCTGGAGCGTGGGCGTCTCGTCATGCTGGCGGATGTGGCCTTATGCAACGGAGGGGATGATTTGCTCATGAAGCAACTTTATCGTCTCGGCTTGCTCGGACGTTTGCAGGGCTATGCGGCGTGGAATACCTCGGGCAACTCGTTGGGAACCGTGATCGCGCATGCCGTGATCGCGTCCTATTACTGGTTCGGGGAGAACCGTGCGGAGGAAGCAGAAGAGCGTGAAGCAGGCTTCCACCAATTCCAAGCGGCCAGCCGGCATTTTTATGCATACAGGCTGGTTGAAGATTGGGGTTACCAGGCTTTGGTTCGTCGGCAGGTTTGCGAGGAGGTTCTCCCGGTATTAGGGGCAAGCTATTTCGAACTCTCCCACGTGCAGGACCAGGTTTGCCAACACATCGAAGATCAGCTGAACCATTTTGCCTCCGTCTACCTGCGCGGGCAAGTAGCAACGGACATTAAGATCAGCAATGTAACTTTACCGTGGCACCGCATGTTCGAAGTTGGGTTTGGGCTGGTCCTCGAACCTTCAGACGGGGAGGGATAAGGCAGATGAAAGCGAAATATGAAGAGGGCGAGGTAGCGATTGGTCTCGATCTCGGCGGGACGAACATCAAAGCTGGCATCGTCAATCGAGAAGGCAAGATACTCCGGCGAATGAGCGTTCCGACAGAGGCTCATCAAGGTGGGGAGGCGATTCTGCAACGGATCGGAGGCGTCGTCAGGATGCTAGCGGACGAGGCTGCTGCACAAGGTTGGCTTGTACGCGGTGCGGGTATCGGAACGGCAGGTCAGGTCGACAGTACCAGGGGCGTAGTCGCTGGAGCTACCGCGAATTTGCCGGGGTGGGCAGGCATGGATTTGGGCAACCGTCTTGCTACGCTGACCGGGCTCCCCGTCTTGGTCGATAACGATGCAAACGCCATGGCGTTTGGCGAAGCCTGGGTAGGGGCTGGCCGGCAGTGGCGGGATTTTGTTTGCATCACCTTGGGAACCGGCGTAGGGGGCGGCGTCGTGATCAACCGTCGACCTTACCGGGGGCGTAACGGCTATGCGGGAGAGATCGGCCACCATGTCATCGCGGGAGACGGCCGGCCGTGCAATTGCGGCAGATCGGGCTGCTTTGAACAATACGCCTCCGTAACGGCCCTTATGGGCATGGTCCGAAGTTTAGGGAGCCCCGCGGATAAGGAGCTGAGTTCGCCGGAAGCTTTGTTTACCGCCGCTGGAGCAGGGCATGGACCTGCGCTGGAAGTTCTCGGAGAATACGCCCGCAACATCGCGGTCGGTCTGGCAAATCTGGTCCATCTTTTTGACCCGGAGGGAATTGTCGTCGGGGGGGCGGTCAGCAAGCAGGGGGAACTTTTGCTTGCCCCCGTGCGGCTTGAATTGGCTGGATTCTTGCTTCCCGTATTCAAGCAAGCGCCCAAAGTTGAAATTGTAGCGGCACAACTGGGTAATGACGGAGGCGTTATCGGAGCCGCCGCCGCATTCTTTGATTTTTAGATAAAACTAGTTGATCTAGTTGTGATTATATTTGCCATTTTCCGGAGTTTATGTATAAGTTATTAGTAGAGCATTTCATTTCAAGGAAATCGCAACGTAGTGACTGGTAAGGTATCGCGCCTGAAAGGGGAATTTGCTTGTTGAGCGAACAAGGAACGGGAAAAACGCTGCTGTCGATTCGCAGCCATTTCGGCGGATTGACGAAAACTGAACAGAAAGTGGCACAATATATATTGGATAATGCCCAAGACGTAATTTATCATTCGGTCACGGAACTAGCGGAACGTGCCAATGTCGGAGAGACGACGGTTCTCCGGCTTTGCCGGAAGCTGAAATTCCATGGTTTTCAGGATTTTAAGCTATCGCTTGCGCAGGATTTGGTCAAGCCTTCCGATCGGCTTTATCATGAAGTGACGGAAGAGGACGACGCCTTGACGTTGAACAAAAAGATCATTTCGATGCACATCGGGACGTTGGAACAAACCTCGGAGCTAGTCAACGCCGAGCAATTGGAGAAAGCCATTTCACTGCTGCATCAGGCGGACAACATTCACTTCTTTGGTGTGGGTTCTTCGGGGTTGACGGCGCAACAAGCCGCACACAGTTTCTCGAGGATCGGCAAACGCAGCCTGGCAAGAACCGACACTCACTTTCAGGCGATGATGGCATCCCTGATGGGGGTAGGTGATGTAGCCGTGGGAATTTCCATCTCGGGAAGTACGAAAGATACGATCGATAGCCTGAACCTGGCGAAACAAGCTGGCGCTCAAATTATCGTCATCACTAGCAATGCAAGATCCCCGATCACGAAGTTGGCGGACATCGTGTTGCTGATGGTGGGGCGGGAAAATCCGCTTCAGGGTAGTTCGTTATCGGCGAAAATTTCTCAGCTGGCCATTATCGATATATTGAATGTAGGCGTTTCGCTCAAAATCAAAGACGAGGCCTTGAAATATCGGGAATTGACGGCAAAGGCCATAACGGAGAAACTATATTGATACGGTAGCGTAAGAGGGGGAGCGGATCGTGGAGCGGCGGCGAGCCGAATGCGATTACGTATTTAAGGCCATTACCATAACGCCGCCGACGAAGAACCGCGGCATTGCGTGGAACGGATCAGACTGTACGGGTTAAACGATTTTTAGAGCATGCTGAAGGGGGCCGGATTGGAATTGCAGAATGTTCACGGAATTATAATTATGAGGAAGAGATCCGCGATACGTTCCGGCGTATGATTCTGGCGGTGGTGCGCCCATGATGCCTTTATTCTTGAGGAAGGAATAAGGTGTCTTTTCAATTTACAGGATCTGGACTATAATAAGAGCCAGGTGAAGCACACCTTGACATCTATTCGATGGCGAGGTGTGTTTTTTCTTTGTTTTAAATGGATGAATTTATCAGAAAAGCAAGAAGAAAGGAGGTATTCGGAGAATGGCAGCGAATAAGTGAAGATACATATTTTTCCTTTGTGTGAGGTGTGAACCACAAGCGGGGGAGTGATGTTGGGCGGCGAAAAAGGCTGCCGGCGCGAAGGGTGTCTGAATGTGGTTAACGATTTTGTACGTTGTTGGTGGTTTCGCAGCAATTTGTATGAGCCTGAAAAAGGAATTGAAGGAGAGAGTTTAGTTGAAGAAAATTCTTACCTTTCTGTTGGCTGGAAGTATCTGCTTTGGGGTTGTACTTAGCGGTGATAGTGTAATGGCTGCTGCTATCCAAGGAAAGCCGAATCTGGCCGTTCTTGTTGATGGCCGCAAAATAAAATTCCAAGGCGGAGATCCTTTTATGGAGAATGGCCGCGTCCAGGTACCATTGCGTGGTGTCGGGGAAGCTTTAGGAGCAAAGGTGGAGTTTAACGGAGCTGAGAAAAAGGTGAAATACACCAAGGGAGACAAATCCATCGAATTGACAATCGGCAGCAAACAGGCGTTAGTCGATGGTCAGTCCGTGGCTATGGATACCGCAGCCAAAGCAATTAAAGGGCGTACTTATGTACCGCTGCGATTTGTCAGTGAGAATTTAGGGGAAAGTGTAAGCTGGGATCAGGTTGCGAATTGGGTGTGGATTGGTTCCAAAGAGATTCCGAATATTGAGGATATTGAAGTCACAACGACCAGTCTCGACTCATATAAAAAGTGGCTATCTTACGGAACATTAGACGGGAAAAAGGCGGTACGTATATTTACAATAGATGACCTCCCGCTAAAAATTGGAAATATCATCGTCTATGATGTTTGGAAAGTGACGCAAGGGACGAATACAGGAGTACGGATAAGATACTCAGTAGGAGATGCATCTATTTTCTATTTGACGGGTGATTCTTACCGTAAATTTCGCACTGATATTGAAGCTCTAAAAATCAAAAATTCGGATGGAACGATTACAAGGACTTATCATACTACCTCAACATATGACTACTATATTGATAATGATAAAAATTACAAAAAATTTAAATTAAGTCAGGTGCAATATATCGGCATAACGGGTTTTACATCGGATTATGTTGAGCTCCTTAAAAGTCCCTTTTAACAAGAAAGTGATGTCAGTATGAAAACACAATTTAAGAGAATCCTTTCATTTGTGGGTGTTCTCGTTATTAGCATTTTGTATCCTTTGATTGCAAGTGCCGATCTACAAACAACTTCAGATAAGGATAATCCCAATATCAAATATAGCGTAGGCAACTATTACTATGAAATATGGCGATATTCAGATGGGGTAACGTGGACGAAAGAAGGAAGGCCGGGGGATCATATTAATATCCCCTATGATTACGAATTTTCTGTTAGTGGAAGAAAGATAAAAAAGGTAGAAGTCAAAGCGTTTAATCCTAATGAAAACCTGAACGTGAACATCGTTACTCCGGGCATCACTACGGGGGCAGAGCAAGTATATTACAATGCGCGTTATCATCAATTATGGCAAAGTGCTAAAGACACCGTAAGTGTAAATTACACAGCAGCTATAATAGGCAATGTACAGGGACTTAATACGGAAACAGTTAACTTCACTGTTCAAGTAAATGGTGTACTCACAGCTTATGAAGGTCCAGAAGTAACTTCCGAGGGTCGGCCCGATCTTGCTGATAATGTAGTAGGCTTCCGATATTACTTTCCTTTCCTCATTAAAATTGAACTGGAGCCTACAGAAGGACAGGCGATCATCAAATACTTTACAACTACCGGCCAACCGCTCGATGGAATTGATGGATTTAAAAATGAGACGCATAAGCTTGTCCTTAACCAGCGTTTTGAAGCTAAGCACAGAGAAGCACCCGCTAACTATGAATATAAAGGGTATCAAAAAAAGACAGATGAAGAACCGCTGGGAGGGCCAACCCACCCCACAGGGGATCCAGATGGGTTTGTTTATGATGGTACATTTACAAATTGGTATGTTTACTACTACTACGAAAAGAAAGGAGGGCCACCACCACCAGCAATACCTCAATGCACGCAGCCGTCCCCCAGCGGTAATGTCATCGATGTACCGTTAAATGACCCCGCCGTGAGTGCGGTCATTAAGGCGGATCGTCGGGGGGCGGAGCGATTTAACGTGCTGGATGGGATTCCGACTTCGGAAAGCCTGTACGGGAACGTTATGGCCAAAAGCTACTTGTCCAAGAATCGATTTGTTGAGATGGCTGGGAAATGTACCTTTGAGATTACGGTTAACCGGGAGTACACGCTAACGTGGGACCCTGGCAAAGAGGTGGAAGGGCCGGACGGCACAACCCATACAGAGCCTGATCCACAGACGGACACCGAAACCGTGACGAAAACGTACACCGTTGAGCGTCAATATTCCTATTGGGTTATCGATAATCTCGAGGTGTACAAAATTAATGAGGCGGCTTTGCAGAATTACGCATTTGAAGGCAATGGCATTCGGATACAGCCTTCAGGGTACACGCCACCAACCTATTCAACGCATCTATCACATGGGTTTACGCCGCCGAATCCAGAAAATCCGGTAGAAGCGCCTCCCGGAAGTAAATCTGGGGGAACGGAAAGACCGGATGTGAGCGGGGAGGACTTGAAGTCTTTTGCTGAGAATGCCGTGGAAGAAGTGAAGGTCAAGAATGATACCTTGATCTTTAACGGAAGTACCATTATGAATGGCGCTGAAACGAGTCGATCGGGGGCGCGGCCCGGCCAGATTCCCTCAGCACCGCAAATCAACGAAAATGTGCTGTATAGTCCAGGTCATGTGATCCCGACTAGCAAGACGAATAAGGCGAACCAGCCTAGTACCGGCACGATCTATTACGGGCTGATGAGCGGCAACATCAATGGCGGCGCGGACAAAAGCTTCCCTATTAACGGGATCAACAGTGTAACTGTACATACGCCCGTAGTGATATACCCCGGTGTCTCCGACGACAAGGCGCATAATCAGAAGACGACGCCCGCGGCGGGGCGGTCGGCTGTGATTTTGGATCGACCGTTTACCGTCACCATGCCTAACAGTGGCCAACATACCAACTACTTGGGATATGGAAACAGGGACTATTTGAAGTATATCGGCAGCAAGCAAGTTCGCTTCCCGTTTGATGTTTATGAGGGAGCGAAGGCGAGATTTTATCCGAAAAATACCTGGATCGAAGTGGACAAGACTCGGGAGCAGTTTGACTTCTATCTGCCTGTTTGGGTGGATGAAGGGTTTTATACCGTGGAGTTCCGCACCATTGCACATAATGCGCCAGCCGGAGCGACGGAGCAGACGAATGCCAACTTGAACCTCACGCATCATATCGCTTACGGCACCGTGCCGGTTGATGTGATTGGACGGGTGTTCGATTTCAAAGTGACGGATATTGCCGATTACAACTGGGAAGGTGTGTTTCGGACGGCTCCGGGAAGCCCGGTGCCCACCGGGGCTGCTTACTGGGTTGGACTCAACGGGATTGATGGAGCCCCAAGAGGCAATACGCCACAGTATACGCTGCCCATCCGACCTGGCAGTCATCCGCTTTACAAAAACGCAGTCATCAAAACGGGTTATCACTTCAAATTTGATCTAAAAACCAAAGGGAATATGTTTGGGCCCTTAGATCAAATCGTGATCACCCCCTCGTTTGATTTCATCGATGCCGAAAGCGGAAAGCGCCAGCCCGTCGATCTGTATTACCATACCGGCAACCGGAGTTATGTTCGGATCGGATCCCCCTTGGACCAGGTGCAGCGCTATGTGATTCTTAACGAACGCCTGCGGAATGTGCCGATCGAGGAGCTCACGGATACCGCGCTCTATAAATACGATCACGACTACACCTTTGACCAGGTGGCCGGCATCGGACGAAGCCAGTTCGTGCAGCGGTTCATCCAGAAGCAATCGATGCAAAAAACTCCTGTCGGCAGCCTGAGCCTGCTGCGGTTACCGGAAGGCGTTCGCACGCTGATCGGCCCGAAGTCAGGAATCCCTGCAGGCGTTGACCCTGCTCGGGTGAATGCCGCAGTACAACGATGGTACGGCGAGTACAGCCTGCCAGCCGAGTTATACGCGGTCCCGGCGGGGACGAACGTAGCGGAGTATGGACGGACGCATGGCGGGTTGACAGATCGGTCGGAGATCTTTTTGAAAAAAGGTTATATCGTGGTGAACTTCAACATCGAGACGGTGCGAAACGGGGAGCTGGGGAAGCCGTATCTTCAATACATTCACGCGCCGCTGATGAACCAGTGGACGGGCATGGAAGGTTTTGCGCGGAGTGTGGTAGACCCATACGGTCGGCGCTTCACGTTGAAGGATGGGGATGTGGCGTTTTACCATGCGGACCTGTCGAGTCGGGATGATTTCAGACCATTGGTGACGCATTAGCTGATGGGATAATGAGTTAGGGAGCCGGGTTGCTCTGAGATCGAACGGTTTTTTCGATGCAGAGCTTCACGGTTCTCTTATTTTCGGCAAGTTCTACCCACGATTTAGGTTAATCTATGATACAATATTCTAGTCTATTTTCAGGCAAGTGAGATGTGGGAGGACCATGAAGTGAAGAAGCCATGCCCGTTTATCGCCGTAGAAGGCGCCATCGGAGCCGGAAAAACCACGCTGGCCACGATGCTCGCGGAGCGGTTTAACTTTCCGCTGTTGAAGGAGATCGTGGAGGAGAATCCGTTCCTGGACAAGTTTTATCAAAATATCGAGGAATGGGCGTTTCAGCTGGAAATGTTCTTTTTGTGCAACCGGTACAAGCAATTGGAGGATACGGTAAAAAACTACGTGTCCCGAGGGATGCCGGTCGTGTCGGACTATCATATTTATAAAAACTGGATTTTTGCCCAGCGGACGCTGCAAGGGGACAAACGGGAGAAGTACCGGCAGATTTATCATCTGCTGACCGACGATCTGCCAAAACCGAATGTAATTGTGTATATCCAGGCGGAACTGGCGACCTTGTTAAAGAGAATCGAAAAACGCGGCCGCAGCTTTGAGCAGGACATCGATCCCGGCTACCTGGAGCGGTTGATCGAGGATTATGAAACGGCGATTACACAGATTAAAGCGCGTGAACCGGAGACGGTCGTGATTACGATTGATGGCAATATGCTGGATTTTGTGGAGCATCCGGAGCATTTTGAGCAGATCGTTGCGAAGATAAAGGAGCACTTATAAAAGATGAGTCATGAATTGCACATCCCTAAAGACGCCTTAATCACGGTAGCAGGTACCGTCGGCGTTGGTAAATCCACGTTGACCACTGCGCTGGCTGCCCGGCTTGGCTTTCGCACTTCGATGGAGAAGGTCGATAACAATCCGTATCTGGAGAAGTTCTATCAGGATTTCGAGCGCTGGAGCTTTCATCTGCAGATTTATTTTCTGGCGGAGCGGTTTAAAGAGCAGAAGGCAATCGTTGAAGCGGGCGGCGGGTTTGTTCAGGACCGTTCGATTTACGAGGACACCGGGATTTTCGCCAAAATGCATGCCGATCAAGGCACGATGTCCAAGACAGATTACGAGACGTACACGAGTCTGTTTGAGGCGATGGTGATGACGCCGTATTTTCCGCATCCGGACGTGCTCATTTATCTGGAAGGGAATCTGTCCTCCATTCTGAATCGGATCCAGTTGCGGGGTCGGGAAATGGAGATTCAGACGGACGTCTCCTACTGGGAGCATATGCATGAACGGTACGCGAAGTGGATCGAGGAGTTTGATGCCTGCCCGGTGCTGCGGCTGAATATCGATGAGTACGATGCCACAGATGAAGCGTCGTTGGACGAAATTATCCGCCAAGCGGCAGAAATCATTCATGCGTCGCGGGCGAAGCGCAACGGTTAAATATATATCATGAGGTCAATGGGAGCTGAGTCTTCTGTTGGCTTCTTTTTTTGGTGAGACAAGGGTGGGCTTGGCTTCGGATAGGAGAGGTGCGTTTGGAGGGGGCTTTTTGATGATTATCCCGTTACGTCAGAGCTTAGGGACAGAGAATGCTTGCGTTCAAAGAATAGATTGCTTGCGAACCTGGCTTCCTCATGTCACTCCCTCCCCTGATATCCCTCTTTCTGAACGAAAGGGATAATGGTGTAAAAGGGGCGTCAGAAGGGGGATAAAGGCTCTGAAGGCGGGCGCCATGTTTTTCCTTGCGAATGGATGGAAAAGCTAGAGTGCACGGGCAATGTCTGCTAGAATATATAAGTTGATAATTCGCTTAAATTTTGAATTTTTGCAATCAAGTAGAATAGACGCCGGCTGCGGCCGGATTGGGAGGACATACATGAGCAAGACGACGTTAACGCGGCAGGATGTGGAGCTGCTGGCGCCGGCCGGCGATTGGGATTGCATGCGGGCGGCGGTGGCGAACGGGGCGGACGCGATCTTTTTTGGCGTAGAGAAGTTTAATGCCCGGGCGCGGGCGAACAATTTCCGGATGGACGAGCTGCCGGAGATTATGGCTTTTTTGCATAGCTATGGGGTGAAGGGGTTCCTGACCTTCAATATTCTTGTGTTCGAGGACGAGCTGCGGGATGCGCAAGAGTTGGTTGAGGCGTGCATCAACGCGGGGGTGGATGCGGTTATTGTGCAGGACCTCGGGTTGGTGAAGCTGATCCGCGAGTTGTCGCCGGATTTTCCGATTCATGGCTCGACGCAGATGACGATTACTTCGCCGGAAGCGGTGGAGTTCGTGAAGCCGTGGAATTTGGAGCGCGTGGTGCTGGGCCGGGAAAATAACCTCAAGCAAATCAAAGTCATCGGGGAACAGGCGAAGCTGCCGATGGAGGTGTTCGTGCACGGGGCACTATGCGTGTCTTACTCTGGCCAATGTCTGACGTCAGAAATGTGGGGCGGGCGCTCGGCCAACCGCGGCGAATGCGCGCAGGCGTGCCGGTTGCCGTACGACCTGATCGTCGATGGGGAGCAGAAGCCGATGGGCGATGTCGCCTACCTGTTGTCGCCAAAGGATTTGGCGGCGATCGACATCATGCCGGAGCTGATTGAGGCGGGCGTGACCTCCTTTAAGATCGAAGGACGGCTGAAAAGTCCAGAGTACGTTGCCAACGTGGTGAGCAAATATCGGAAGGCGATTGACCGTTATTTTGACGGGGACGATACGCGTCCGTCGAAGGAGGAGATCCGTGAGCTGCAGCAGAGCTTTTCGCGCGGCTTTACGCATGGCTTCCTGGAGGGGACGAACAATAAGAAGCTGGTCGACGGGACGTTCCCGAAAAGCCGGGGCGTGTACCTGGGCCGCGTAGAGAAGGTGCTGCGCGACGGCGTCGTCTGCAAGCTGGAGGCGCCGCTGAAGCGTGGGGACGGGATCGTGTTTGATGCCGGGGATCCGACGCAAAAAGAAGAAGGCGGCCGCGTCTACGACCTGCGCCGTCAAGGCGTGAAGCAGGAAGGCGAAGCCGGAGAGGGTTGGATCGTCGATATCGTGCCGGGACGTAATGACGTGGATTTGCGCCGCGTGCACGTCGGGGATCGCATCTGGAAGACGAACGACCCGGCGCTCGACAAGCGGCTGCGCCAGACGTACGAGACCGAGAAGCCGTACCGCGTCTTCCCGGTGCATGTGCGGGCCGTGGGCCACGCCGGCGGGCTGCTGAACACCTTCTGGACGGATGTCCAGAAGGGAACGACGGTGCAAGTCGACTCGGAGCTGGAGCTCGAGGTCGCGCAAAAACGGCCGATGGACGCCGCCCTGCTCGAAGAGCAGTTCGGGCGTCTCGGCGGCACGGTGTTTCAGCTCGAGAAGCTGGATGCGGAGCTGCATGGCGACGTCATCCTGCCGATCCGAGAGCTGAACAGCATCCGCCGGCGGGCGGTGGAGCTGCTCGCCGCCGAGCGGCCGAAGCCGCCCGTGTGGACGCGCACACGGGCGGCGGGGGTGTTGGACGCCCCAGCCGTGGGCGGGGCGTCGATGGCGCCGCTGGCGCCGGCGGCGGCAGCCGCTGCGGTTGCGGGGCAACCGCAGCAGGCGCAGGGCCGCGGGCCCGCGGCGCCGGTGAAGCACGGCGAAGCGCAGCTCGCCGCGCTGTGCCGCAGCCTGCCGCAGGTGCAGGCTGCCTTGGAAGCCGGCGTATCGTTCATCTACGCCGACTTCGAGTTTATCAAGCAATTCCCGGCAGCCGTTGAAGCCGTTCGCGCAGCCGGCGCTCAGATTGCGCTGGCGACGCCGCGCATCCACATGCCGGGCGAAAACGGCTACCACAACAACATCCTGCGTCTCCAACCCGACGCGGTGCTGGTGCGTAACACCGGGGCGCTGTATTACTACCTGCGCCACCGGCAAGAGAACCCGTCGGCCGTGCATCCGCGGTTGATCGGCGATTTTTCGCTGAACATCGCCAACCACCTGACGGCCGAGCTGTTCCTGGAGGTCGGCTGCGACGTGGTGACGCCGTCCTACGACTTGAACATCCAGCAGATGGTCGATCTGCTCCGGGTCAGCCCCACGGCCGACATGGAGATCGTTATCCATCAGCATCTGCCGATGTTCCATACGGAGCACTGCGTGTACTGCACCTTCCTCAGTGAAGGAACGGACTACACCAACTGCGGCCGCCCGTGTGAAAAGCACCGCGCTTCCCTGCAGGACCGGATCGGCATGTCCCACCCTGTCCGCGTGGACGAAGGCTGCCGCAACACGGTGTACAACGCCATCGAACAGTCGGGCGCGGAGTATCTGAATCATTTTCTCGAGCTGGGCGTGTCCAAATACCGTGTTGAGTTCCTCGAAGAAACGCCGGAGCAGGTGCATGAGGTCATCGACCTCTACAACAAAGCGTTGCGTGGAGAAATCAGCGGCACCCAGGTATGGAAAACCCTCAAAGCGACCAACCAGCTTGGTGTCACGCGCGGACAGTTGGTAAAATAAAAAACGAAGGGAGTCCCCGTAGTTCGCGGTAGTTATACCGTAGGGGGCTCCCTTTTTGCTGTAACACGAGAAAATACCATTACTTAACAAGTATGGTATAATATTAGATAAGCAATAGAATAGGCTTGCAAGGGCGGTCGGCTACCTCTCATTCTCTAGGAAGGGAGGGATGCCAAATGGAAGTTTATCAAGCATTAACGCTAATGATCTCATTCGCGACATTAATGGTCCTGATACTTTCCTTCCATAAACACAAATAGACCGCCCTCGGCAAAGGAATCGGTCTATTTGTACTGAGATCCTACACAGCCTGCCGCCCTTAAAAGCGGCTATTGCCCGGAGCCGTGCCCTGTAAGCACGGCTCCTAAATAATTACTTTCATTGTATCACAATCGATACAAAATATACACGTTTGCGAACTTATTTTGCAGAGGAGCCCAACATTACTCGTACTCATCCGATTCGCTCCTATCTTCCAAGGTTTGCTCGAGATTTAAGGGGTGGAAGGATGTCGGACAAGCTCATCTGTACCGGTGAGTACTTCCGTGAGGAGGGAGGCGCCAAGCCTGAAACCGTATTTAAACACTGCCATCGAATGCATGTCGTTAGCTTGTGCCTGCAGATCCATCAGGTATTCCAGTTCGCTAAATTCTTCTTCGGTCAGCTTCTTACGCCATGATTCCGTAAGCTCCGAGATTTGCCGGCATAGAGGACGATACTTCGGATCTCGGGAGACAATCATTTCGTCCGGCAAAATATGCCCGGTATAAAGCTCTTCAATCAGACTACGCATACGCATCCTCCTTATTGATAGAGAGGCAGCGCCTTGAAAGGGAGGGCAGCACATGGTAGCATATTTATGCGGCCTTCCTTTGGAGGGTTGCCTCTGGGGGGAAGTGGCGGGTTCTTTTGCGAGATTGCGCCGCTTCCCTTTACTTTTGTTCGGACAAAAGCTTCTTGATCCCCAGCCGTATCGCCTCGGTGACGGTAAGTTGATGCTTGTCACAGTAAGCGATTAAGGCGTTATAAGTTTCTTCATCAAAACGTGCCTTGATAATGTATTTCTTGGGACTTTCCGCTTTTGGCCGCCCTGTTCGTGGGCTCAGTTTACCCACCTCACTTTCTGTGCCACACAATAAATATAATATTTTGTGACACAAAAAGTCAATCCTAAAAATTCCAGAATCTTGAAGAAAAACACCCTGCAAAGACATCTGTTTTCCTATCAAATACAACTTGTGGAACGTTTGTGAATTCGCTGTTCAAAGAGGCGATAACCCTTCTTTATCGCTTATAAAAATCTTGTCGATATGCTATAATGAAAGCGTAAACAAGCGAGTTGTAGAGCGGGTTTTAGCGATGTTCAGATCGCGTTGAAAAACTAGACGATTGTAAGTTGAACCCCGTCTAAATCTCGCTTGTGCCGTAGTTTTCACAAACCTTTAGGAGGGTGAAAGTGATGTTTGAAGGTTTCCTCGAGATGCAGTCGGTCGTGACTCGTGTACACGGACAATTGGAAATCGACGGCGAACACGAATACCGCAAAATCGAGTTCGGCACCGAACGTCTCCTGCACACCCCGGAGCCGGGCAATCGCATCCGCAACGAGGAACAACTTCCTCAGCGCTTCGCATGGCGGAAATTTTGGATCCAATAATTCCATACTAAAATCTGCAACAATCAATATTCGTATAACTTAAGTTGGACTCGGGGGAATCCCTGGGTCCTTTTTGCTAACGGTCTATTTGGGATATGGTATAATGACACTAGTTAAATCATTTATGTACGAGGGAGCCATTATTTCATGAAAATCCGGAAAGCCATTATTCCCGCAGCCGGGCTGGGAACGCGATTCTTACCTGCCACGAAAGCCATGCCCAAAGAAATGCTGCCCATCGTCGACAAGCCGACGATTCAATATATTGTGGAGGAAGCCGTGGCTTCCGGGATTGAGGATATTATTATCGTAACAGGGAAAGGCAAGCGGGCAATCGAGGACCATTTCGACACCTCTTTTGAGCTGGAATATAACCTTAACGAGAAGGGCAAGTACCAATTGCTTGAAGAGGTCCGCAAATCATCGGAAATGGCGGATATTCATTACATTCGTCAGAAGGAACCCAAAGGTCTTGGACATGCCATTTGGTGTGCGCGCAAGTTCGTCGGCGACGAGCCCTTCGCGGTATTGCTTGGCGATGATATTGTGGAGTCGGAAGTCCCTTGCCTGAAGCAGATGATCGATGTATATAGTGAACATCAGGCTTCCATCGTAGGGGTTCAACCGGTGAGCTGGGATGAGGTATCCCGTTACGGGATCGTTGATCCGGCGGCGGTTCGGGATCGCGTCTACGAGGCGAAGCAACTGGTGGAAAAGCCAGAGGTTGGCCAAGCCCCATCCAATCTGGCGATTATGGGACGTTATATTTTAACACCTGCGATTTTTGACATCCTGGACAACCAGCGCATTGGAGTTAACGGAGAAATCCAATTAACCGACGCCATTTCACGGCTCGGCGAAACTGAACGAGTATTGGCCTACCACTTCGAAGGCACCCGCCACGATGTCGGCGAGAAGTTGGGCTTCATCAAGACTTCGATCCACTACGCCCTCGAAAATCCGGAGCTTCGCGATGAGTTAATTAAATATATGTCAGAGATTATCTTGGATAGCTTAAACTAACAAAAAGCCGGCCTTTCCTTAAGGAGAGACCGGTTTTTTGCTGTAAGTATTTAGAATGTTAGGTTAGCTAACTGCTCAATCGATGCCTTTTCGGATGGATCAACCTTCAGCAATCGGTCGTACACCGCTTGGTCGGTAGCTCCTGTCTTCTGCAAAGCAGCTAGGTACCAACGGGCAATTTCGCGGTTTGTACTATCGGACAAATCATCCTTAATTCCAACTTTGAAGATTTCAGCTGCCTTGGCCGGTTCATTCATCATAAATTGCATTTTACCAGCATTTAGGACCATCGGCTGCGTAATCTCAAACGGATTTCCCTGCATTTGCCCCTTAGGCAACGTCTTCAGATGCTCTACACCATCGACAACATGCTGATAGGCGGCTAATCCGGTTTGGAAATATTGCTCCTTCTGAGCGACATCTTGCTCACCCAGCTTTTGATATCCGAGCTCATACGATTGAACGATCAGGGTTTCGTACCAACTCATATCATATACATATCGATCCGCATTATCACGGTATACTTCATAAGCCTTGTCGTATTCGCCTTTGGACTGGTACAGCTTAATCAGTTGTTTGTACATGTCCTTGTTGAAAGGCTCCTTTTTCAGCGCATTCGTAAGGAGAGACAACTCCTGATTGTAGAATGATTCGTCTTTCGTCTGATCAAACCCAGCTTGCAACAAAGAACTTAAGTACAGTACCGCATCGGGTTGGCCGCTGCGCTTTTTGAGCGCTTTATCCAAAGGAGCTTTAATCTCTTGGAAATCCTGGCTGGTCGTAATTAGTTCTTTGCCCTTGGCTGCAGCACTGACAGCTTGAATATTCCGGATCGATACAAAGATCAAAATCAGGGAAGCAACCACCATAATCGTGCTGTACAACCCTCGCATTGTTCCCGGGTTAACGGTGAATTTTTTGACCGGTTGGTTGTCCATCGCTGCTGCCATCCCAGCAAGTCCAAGGAAAACTAAGATGCCCAGGAAAACATAACTCATGTTAAAGTCCATCAAGCTATGCATCAGGATCGAGAGGACAATGATAAAGTAAACGAAATAGGATTCTTGTTTCTGCTCATCTGCTTGAATATATCCGCGAATATACTTATAGAAAATAAAAGCCAAAAATGCGATCAACACAAGGAAGCCTAAGAGGCCTACCTCAACCAGGTACTGCATCACAAAGCTGTGTGCTTGACGACTGGTGTATGGGTTGTTCTGGTATTTTTCATAGATCGATGCCCAGGCGCCGCCGCCGGCCCCAATAATCGGATAGTCTTTGACAACCTTCGCTGCATCCTTATAGAAAGTCATCCGTTCCAGGAAGCTGTGCTGCTGCAGGTTAAGGTTCTCCAGACGTTCCCCGATGTTCCCCGGCAAGATATGCTTCAGGTTCGTCCCGAGGAATAACGCAGCTAAAACAGCAACCGCAAGTACCGAAACCAGAGGCAGCCACAAGCTGGCAAGCTTCTTGCCTGCCCATTTGCTTGTTCCATTCTCCAATCGAGGAGCGACAAAGCGTTGAATCAAGCAAGCGATGGCAGCCAACACGATGGAAGCGGCCAGGACGTAAAACCAGCCCTTGGCCGGGTCGCCGATTTGTCCCAGATGGAATTGTTGCCCCAGCTCTGTGACAGGCTTGGCAATGACCAGCGTGCCCACTCCGGCAATGAGACAGTAGACGATCCAGAGAATCTGCTTAGCTGGTTTCAAGAACAACAGTAAGATGATAAATACGATCGGCAAGAAAACCAAGCCGCCCCGGGATAACGTGAGTAGAATCGAGAGGGCCATCGGCACAAGCATGAATGCATGAATAGCTTGGCTATACCATTTTTTTGATCGTGTAATCGCGAAGACAGCAACAAAGAAAAATGCCATCAAAAACGCCGCATATGTATTCGGGTATTGGAATACGGAAGCGAGCCGTGGGCCATTCGCATCCACCCAAATGGCTTGGGTATATTGCCCGTTTGCGACTGTACCTGAAAACCAGCCAACGATGGCCGATACTGTTCTTCCTTGTCCCAGCCAGTTGAATAAGCCAAAAAGCACAATGATATATCCAACGGTGATTACCGTCGTTTCAATGACAAGGTTCGACTTGCGGTTTTGCAGCAAATACAATGAAATGACAAACATAAAGGCATAAAGCGACTGAATCAGCACCATATTGGAAGCGAAGTACTGGCTTGCTGCCGAAATCAGTGCGATAATATAAGTTATGGGAATAAGCAGAACGAACAGAGTCGTCCAATCCCGCTGATCTTCCAGCTTGAGACTTTTGAAAAAGGCGGCGACCCAGCCTAGCATGAGTAGACTTCCCACAAGCACCGCCCAATAGATGGGTCTCTCGAAGTCTAGGACAAGCCCGTTAAATAATCCTGCTTGGAACGGCGCCCAAACCAGGAACAAAATCAACCCAATCATCAACACCAACAACGCCGCAGGTAACTTTTCCCGATTTCTCGACGCTGCGGCCATTTTCCCGTATACTGGTTTCGACACGTGTTTATCTCCTTTGCGAATAGATACGACAATTATTTTAGCATATTGTTAGATGTGGAGCTAGATTTCCATCTTTATGCTAATTGTTAACATTTTGGTGGTGTTTAAAATCAAAAATATGTTTTTTCGCGTATTGTATAGAATCGCAGTATTCTTTAAGCCATTAGTAATGTTCCTATTACCTTCAGGCGTTAGGCAGCAGGTTAAAAGATTATTACTGAAAAAAGCTTTTCCGATTGATAGCCAGTCTTCACGACGAATGGATTCCAGTTTTCCCGTTGGGGTTAATTTGGTGGGATATGCCAGAGCAGAGATGGGGATCGGAGAGTCTTGTAGAATTGCAGCTAGGAATTTAAGTGCTGTAGATATTCCTTATGGGATTATTAATTTTACAGGTACGAATAATGCGAGAATGTCAGATCTTACGTGGTCTCATAAGGAGATTGTGCAACCTGAATTCAATGTTAACTTATTTCATATTAACGCGGAACAGATGATGGAGATCTACGCATATTTCGGTAACTCGCTTTTTAATGGAAGATATAACATCGGGTACTGGCATTGGGAACTTCCTGACTTCCCCGACGAATGGCTTGAAAGTTTTAACCTTGTGGATGAAGTATGGGTTCCTTCCTCCTTTGTCGCAGATTCCATTGCCATGAAAAGCCCGGTTCCCGTAGTCAAGATCCCACATTCTATTGAGGTTAAAGTTGTGGAGTCGCGCAACCGGGAGTATTTTGGCTTGCCTGATAACACTTTTTTGTTTTTGTCAATGTATGATGTGAAGAGTTATCAGGATCGTAAGAACCCAGAAGCTGCGATTAACGCATTTAAAGCTGCATTTCAGCCGGATGATATGAATGTTGGGCTCGTTATTAAAGTGAACTGCTATAAAAGCACTCTGAACGACTTGGCGAATCTAGACGTACTTAAAGCAAACTATGAAAATATATACTTAATAAAAGAAACCATCAGTCGTAACGATGTGAATGCTCTTCTCTCCTTAACAGATTGCTTTGTATCATTGCATCGCAGCGAAGGTTTTGGTCTTGGGTTAGCCGAGGCGATGTATTTAGGAAAGCCTGTAATTGGAACAAATTGGTCGTCAAATACTGATTTTATGAATCATCAAAATTCTTGTTTAGTTGACTATGAGTTGATTCAGGTAGGAAAAGATCAAGGGCCATATAAGGCTTATCAAAAGTGGGCTGAACCGAGTGTTGAACATGCCGCTAGTTTCATGAAGAAGCTAGTAAATGATAAGAACTATTATCAGAAGATCGCAATCAATGGTGAGAGATATATTAAAGAGAATTTCTCGCCAGAAGCGATCGGCAAGCTGATTCAGCAAAGACTTGACTATATCCACTTATGGAAATTTGGAGGTTAACATGACTATTACTTGTGTAATAATGGCTGGGGGAAAGGGAGAACGGTTTTGGCCAAAAAGCAGAACCAACCTTCCTAAACAGTTTTTAAACATTTCCGGGAATAAGTCAATGATTCAACAATCTATAGCTCGATTAGAAAAGTTGGTTGATATCAGTCAGGTGTTTATTGTAACCAACGGCTTATATGCTGAACTTATAAAGGCTCAAATCCCACATTTACCTCATGACAATATCATAATTGAACCTGTTGGGAGAAATACAGCTCCTTGTATCGGGTTGGCGTCTATTCTAATCGAAGAAAAGTTTCCAGATAGCACCATGATCGTGCTGCCTTCGGATCATATTATTGAGAACGAAGAGGGTTTTGTAAAAATATTGAAAACAGCTGTTGAGGTTGCACAGGACAATAAGAGTCTGGTGACATTGGGGATTCAACCAACGTATCCTGAGACGGGATATGGTTATATAGAAAGTTCTGAAGATAAGCAAGTCATCAATGAGTTAGATGTCCTTAAAGTAAATAAATTTGTTGAAAAGCCAGATCTGTCTACGGCAGAGTCCTACTTGCGCTCAGGGAACTATTACTGGAATAGTGGTATTTTTGTTTGGAAAACTGAGGTTATACGAAAATATATCCAAAAACTTATGCCGGATATGCATGATATTCTGGAAACGATGCGAACAGCGTTCGGTACCTCCAAACAGTCAGAAGTCATCGAATCCGAATTTGCCAAGATGCCGGACCAATCGATAGATTATGGCATCATGGAGAAAGTTAAAGACATTTATGTAATACCTTGTATCTTTGGATGGGATGATGTTGGCAGTTGGACAGCGTTGGAGCGAATCAACGAACTAGACGAAAATGGGAATGTGATTAAAGGAAATATATTGAATCTAGACACTAAGCGTTGCATTATAGAAAGTAATGGAAAATTAATCGCTACGTTAGGGATTGAAGATCTGATTATTGTCGATACAGAGGATGTAACTTTAATATGTAGTAAGGATAAAGCACAAGAAGTTAAATTGCTGCTTAAGGAACTTCGTATGCAGAAGTTAGAGCAGTACTTATAATTTATATTAATCACGTTGAATGGAGAGATAATCAAACATGGCTAAAAACGCGCTGATTACGGGGATTACTGGACAAGACGGATCTTACTTGGCCGAGCTGCTTCTTGAGAAGGGCTATAAAGTATACGGTCTTCGCCGTAGAACCAGCACACCGATGATGGAGAATATCGAACATATTAAAAATGAGATTGAGTTTATTGAAGGAGATCTGCTGGACCAAGGTTCGCTGATTAACGCAGTAAAGAAAGCGAATCCGGATGAAGTGTACAATTTAGCGGCCCAATCCTTCGTGGCTACGTCTTGGGAGCAGCCTATCCTAACCGGACAAGTGACAGCTCTTGGTGTTACGAATATCCTTGAAGCGGTTAGATTAACAAAGCCAGAAGCTAAGTTCTACCAAGCTTCAAGCAGCGAAATGTTTGGTAAAGTTATTGAAACTCCTCAAAAGGAAACGACCCCTTTTTACCCACGGAGTCCATATGGCGTAGCGAAAGTGTACGGCCATTGGATCACTGTGAATTATCGTGAAAGCTATGACATGTTTGCATGTTCTGGCATTCTTTTTAACCATGAATCGCCTCGTCGAGGTGTTGAATTCGTTACCCGTAAAGTTACGGACGCGGTTGCGAGAATTAAGCTTGGTCTCCAAAGTGAGCTTAGAATGGGGAACCTTGATGCGAAACGTGACTGGGGTTTTGCCGGTGACTATGTGAAAGCCATGTGGCTTATGCTGCAGCAAGATAAACCGGATGATTACGTCATTTCGACAGGCGAAACACACACCGTTCAAGAATTAGTTGAAATCGCTTTTGGTCATGCGGGGTTGAATTGGAGAGATTATGTGGTCATTGATCCCAAATTTGTTCGTCCGGCTGAAGTTGACTTGCTTCTAGGAGACAGTTCTAAAGCCCAAAAAGCATTAGGATGGAAACTGGAGGTTGGCTTTGAGGATTTGGTTAAAATGATGGTGGATAGTGATTTGGATAGATTAAACAAGCAGTAAGGAGCCTATTATGCAAACGGCATTAATTACTGGAGTAAACGGTTTCGCGGGGCGTCACCTTGCTCGATTACTAAAAAGTAAAAACTATAAAGTATTTGGAACAACGAGAGCTTCTGATATTATTATGCCAACTAACATGATCGATGGCTTGGTTGTTACACATCTAGATAATAAAGATAATTGGGTTCGAGTAATAAATGAAGTGAAGCCAGATGTAATATTTCATCTGGCTTCACAAAGTAATGTGAAAGTTGCTTGGGAGCAACCTAGTCTCGCCTTTCTATCTAATACTATGACTGCGTTGTACTTGTTTGAAGCTGTTAAGCATGTTTCTAAAAACATTCGGATAGTTAGTATAGGATCTTCGGAAGAGTATGGCTTCTATAACGAAATGGAATTTCCAATAAAAGAAGAATCTTACCCCCATCCGAGCAATCCATACGGGGTATCGAAACACAGCGTTGCATTGCTTGCTCGGCAATTTTATGAGGCATTTGATATGGATATTATCCATGTTAGACCATTCAATCACATCGGACCTGGACAAAAACGAGGCTTCGTAGTTCCTGACTTCGCTTATCAAGTCGCGATGATTGAAAAAGGAATCCAAAAGCCAGTTATTTCTGTAGGTAATCTATCATCTAAAAGGGACTTTACAGATGTTAGAGATATAGTGAAAGGTTATGAGTTGATCGCTAGTAAAGGTTTGAAAGGACAAACCTATAATATATGTTCTGGAAAACCTGTGGTTATTTCTGATTTATTAGAAATCTTAATTTCATTATCTTCGAAACAAATTACAATCGAAGTAGATCCCGGCAAACTACGACCGATCGATATTCCCATATATTATGGGAGTAACAAAAAGATTATAGAGCATACTTCTTGGGCAAGGAGCATTGAGTTAACTCAGAGTCTGGAAGATGTTCTTGAGGAGATTAGAAAAGAAGCATGGTCAGAAAACTTATGAATAGTGGGACCCTTTATATGATCTGGGATATGGTAAAGAGGGATTTTCGTAATAAATATGCAGGCTCGGTATTTGGCTTGCTATGGAACCTAATTCTTCCTATCGCTTATATTCTTATTTATACTACCGTTTTCTCTCAAATCATGGCTGCCAAATTACCCGGTATGACGAATACATTTGACTATAGCGTTTATTTAAGTTCGGGCATACTCGCTTGGACAATTTTTAATAATACACTAACCAGGTTTCAGAATGTTTTTGTTGACAATGCAAACATCGTAAAGAAGATATACTTCCCCAAAACAATATTGGTATTTTCCATAACTGTTTCATCCATTATAGAACTGATTATTAATTATTCCTTATTACTATTAGTTCTCGTTGGTATAGGGTATGATTTGCATCTAAACTATATTGTTGTTTTTTTAATTATTCTTTTACAACAAGTGTTTTGCACAGGCATTGGATTGATACTATCCGTATTTAACGTGCACTTTAGAGACCTGAACCAGATCACATCAATTTTTATCCAAGTGTGGTTTTGGCTTACGCCGATCGTATATGTTTTAGATATTCTACCGGATGGATTGAAGAAGACGATGTCATTCAATCCTCTTTATTATTTTATTGAATCGTATCAATCTTTAGTGTTGCGTGGAGATATTGTGAATATCATGGCTATGTTATTGATTTCATTAGTAACCTTCCTATTTGGCTGGATTGTTTATAAAAGAATGATAAATGAAATATCCGATCTGATTTAAGTAGGAGGTAAACCATGGAAAATCTTAATTTTGATGAGGAGCAATTAAAGAAGCGCATCAAGGAAAGGATATTATATAAAGTAGACCATCATTTTCTTGAAAATGATACCAGATCAAGTAACTCTAATACTTCTCAGTTGAAACCACTAATAGAGTTCCATAATATTTTGGAAGTGGAGTACTTCTCACACCGAAAGTTCTTGGGGAAGTTTATTATTATGGTAAAAAAAGGTTTAAGAAAACTTTTACGTCCAATTTTTATGAGACAGATTCACTTCAATCAAAAAGTTATTGATCATTTTTATATTGTGGATCACAACTTATCAGACACAATTGAAACTGTAAAGGGAACCTTTAAGAGGATAGCTGAGGAAACTGTTGATGAAATAATTGACGAGTTAAAGGGTTCACTTCAAGAAGTTGTTGCTTCTAACGCAGAAAGTATCCGTCGGTATTATGAGAATGAACTGCAGTCTAAGGTGGACTTACAGATTCATGATCACGTGGAGATGTTAAAATCACAATTGCATGATCAGGTGCAGATGTTAAAATCACAATTGAATGTGGAATTGAAAAGTAATGTTTATAGGGATTTAGCCTTTTTCGCAGGCAATCACTATAACGAAATTGAGAAGTATCATCTGCTTTTGCTTGCGTTAAGGGAAGATCCGAATAACTTGGAACTGGAAAAGGAAGTTCTCGAAGCCTTTGAAAGAATGAACATAAGTAGGTTGAAAACTAATGGCCAAATATAATGCAAGAATAGTTCCCCTTCATCTAGAGTCGCGAGTTAATACGAGTTCAGGAAAAATGAGCTCTATTTCATTGATGGTAACTAATATAGGTGATGAGGTTTGGTATGCCTATAGCAAGGATCATCCTGTGTTGATGGGATATCATTACATGAATGAGAAGGGGGAAGTAGTGGAAGGGATTCGAACGAAACTTCCTTATAACATTGCTCCTGGAGAGAGCGTACTGCTAAAGTGTAACTTTATTATATATTCCAAACTTAAAGAACTTGATATTGAATGGGATTTGGTGCGAGAGGGAGACGCTTGGTTTAAGAACTATGGGTCAAAAGTGCTTATAACGAAGATAAATATTGCCAAAAAATCCAAGAGCGTCCAAGAGATTAATGATGAAGTTGCGATAATTTGTGAAGGATTATCTAAGAAGTTTAAACTATACTCTCGGAATAGTTCAAAGTTGACCGAATTAATTTCAGCAGGAATCATAAAAAAACATCAAGATTTCTGGGCACTTAAAAATATTTCATTCAAGGTCAACAAAGGGGAAACCTACGGGATTATCGGATTTAATGGATCGGGTAAAAGCACACTTCTTAGTATACTTGCACAAACAAAGCATCACACTCAGGGAGTATTTCATGTTAATGGAAGAATAGCAGCGTTGCTAGAACTTGGAGCAGGTTTCCACCCTGAATTAACGGGTAGACAAAATGTGATTTATAATAGTTATTTATACAATATTCCAGGACATGAAATCGAGAGCAAGATGGAATCGATCAAAGAGTTTGCTGATATTGGGGAGTTTTTCGATAAGCCCGTGAAAAGCTATTCAAGTGGTATGTACGTTAGGTTGGCTTTTTCCCTCGCTATTCATGTGGATCCGGATGTACTAATTATAGATGAAGCACTTGCTGTTGGTGACGAGGTGTTTCAAAGAAAATGCTATGCAAAGTTCGAAGAATTTAAGGCCTTGGGTAAAACGATTATCCTCGTAACACACGATTTAAATGCCGTGAGGGCACTTTGTGATCGGGTAGGCATCATTTATGATGGAAGCCTAATATTCGAGGGCAGTTCCAATGAAGTCGTGAACTATTATCAAAAAATGTCCCTGACTGCGAACATGCAAATCATAGCTCAGACAGAAAAAAGGGCCGAAGAGCTAAGGTACGGTAACGGGAAGGCCAAAATAGTTGAGTTTGCATTGATAGATCATAAGGGGGAAGAATCTAACGTTTTTCTCAGTGGGGAAAACTTTACGATTTTCATTAGAACTGAGGTTCATGAAAGAATAACGTCTCCAGTCTTTGGGGTGATTATTAAGACGATAAACGGAATTGAAGTGTTTGGCACGAACACAAAGATTTTAGGTGCACAAGTCGGAGAGATTGATGCGGGAAATGTCATCAAAACAGAACTTAACCTCCCTAACTTTTTGAATGAAGGTTCTTATTTCTTAACTTTAGGGATAACTGATCAATCGACAAATGAGACTGTTACCATTGATCGAATGATTGATGTTACCTTCTTTAGAGTACTAAACGATTTTAAATCAATTGGACTTGTTAATATGAATATAAATGCGGGGGTTAAAATCGATGTCGAATAACAAAGTGATTTTAAGTCACCCAAAGGTTTATTTTTTTTGTTTTTCCTATAAAAAGGAAAAAGATATTGAAGCTATAAAAAAAGAAGTAAAAGCTTACTATCAAGCTTTTAAAAGCATTAATCAGGAGCAAACTTTTAAGTTTATCTCCTTGGAAGAAGAATTGGATGATAATGAAGAAGTGTATGATGAGCTGAACGATGTATATTACTGGGGAAAGAATTTCTCGGATCTTTTGCTTAAGGAAAAGCCTGATATTATACACATATTTGCTGACAGCTTAGAGGGCTATTATCTATTCGAAAGAAATTACATGTCATCATCGTTTGTAACTTTATACACCATGACGGGGATGAAGGGGTTCCAGAATCCTAATGAAGGATATCTTGTCCACTTGAGACATGCTATTGATATTGGAAACTTATATTTGTTTGTTGAGTCTACTCATACGAAGTGTGAGCTTGAGAAGCTAGGTCTCCAATCTCATTTAATGCTACCTAAAGTCAAAAGTATTTCTAGTTCAGCAAAGATGAATAGGAAGGATTCCCGTTTTACTATAGGATTTGCTTCCTCTCCTCTTACCAAAGAAATTTGGGAAGATCGGGGAGTATATTTGCTTTTGTCGGTAGCCGAGCAACTTAAGAATTATCGATTTAAACTAGCTTGGAGATATGAAGGTTATGAAGAATTGATAGAATTGATCCAACAGAATTCTATCGAAAATATTGAGGTTTATAATGGGCATTTGGATATGGCCCAATTCTATAGTGATATTGATGTTATGATTGCACCTTATACATCAAAAGAAAATAACCATGCATGTCCTCTCTCCATTGTTGAATCCGTAGTTCTTGGAATTCCCGTACTAGTCACGGAGCATGTTGGATTAAAAAATATCATTAAGAATTACCAGTTCGGTGTTGTTTCCTTGTCGGATTGTTCTGATATGATATCAAGTCTTAACTTGTTAGTGAAAGATTATGATTCTTATAAAAGAAACGTCCAAGAATTGGGTAAAGAGCTCTTTGATATTAGTTATCTACAATATGATAATAGTTACCTAAAGATATATGATGAATTGTCATATCAACTACCCTCACCAACATTGAAGCAGTGGCAACATGAACTTAATGAGGCAGGTAAGTTCTTGGTAATGGGACATGAGGGGATGACCCAGTATTACAATGATTCGTTTATTGCTGCTAACTATGATGAGTCAAGATTCGCTGAGTTTCCTATGAGAACCTATGACAGGCTTGAAAGAAAAGCTATCCAAATGCTTATTGATGTTTTCGCACCTAGAACGATCGGTAATAATATTTTGGATATAGCATCTGGGGATGGGAGAATACTTAGAACTTTAAGTGGATTGGGCGAAATTACTGCGGTTGAAAATTCATCTTTTATGATAGCTACTTCCGTAAATAAGTTGTCCACGGCTGTGTCCTATGTAAAGAAGGATTTTTTTGATTTTAATACTGAAAAGAAGTTCGATATTATTACTGTATTCAGGTTCATCAGACACTTCGATTTTATAGATAGAAAAGTAATATTCAAGAAAATTTACGACCTTCTTGCGGATGATGGAATAATTATTGCGGATTTTCCCAATACTCAAGCAGAAACGCAGTTGCGCTCATCACTCCAATGGTCTGATTTTAATGTTTACGATGTGTTTTGGCATCAATTTGAATTAATTGATGAGCTTCATGATCATGGTTTTGAGGTTTTAGATCAAATTGAGGTTGGAGAATTTTTGAATCCTGGCAGAGTCTCTGACCATCTTCCATTATCGAGAATCGTATGTTTTAGGAAAAGACGGGCGGTATAAAAGATGAAGAAAAAGATTGCTATTTGTCACTCACAGGTCCCTTTTGTCCGTGGGGGAGCAGAATTGCTGGTTGAATCCCTGTTGGATGAGTTGCGGAAGAGAAATTACAATGCGGAAATAATTGCTCTTCCCTTTAAATGGTATCCTAACGAACAACTAATTCAAAGTATGATGAATTGGAAGTTTATAGATTTATCCGAAAGTAATGGTGAAAAAATAGATTTGGTTATCGGCACTAAATTTCCGTCATACGGGATAAGTCATGTGAATAAGGTGACTTGGCTGGTTCATCAGTATAGACAAGTTTATGATTTGTTTGGAACAGAATATAGTCAATATGATTATTCACCTGAAAGCTTATCAATAAAGGAACTAATTCGTAGATACGATCACAATACTCTTACAGAATCGAAACGAATTTTTACGATAGCCCAGAATACTACAGAGCGATTGAAAAGATTTAATCAAATCGAGTCGGAGGTATTGTATCATCCCCCAAAGCATGTAGGTTTTTACCATTGCGACGAGTTTGATAATTATATCTTGTCTGTTGGGAGATTAGACAAATTAAAGAGAGTGGATTTGTTACTAGAGGCATTAAGTGATACGGATCCCGATATAAAATGTCTAATTGCCGGCCAAGGACCGGAACGAGAGAATTTAGAGAGATTATCTTCCAAACTTGGTTTAACCGATAGAGTCAAATTTCTTGGGTTTGTGGAAGACAAACAACTATTAGAGTTATATGCCAATTGTTTAGCCGTTTATTTCGCACCGTATGACGAAGATTATGGATACGTAACTTTAGAAGCATATCTATCCCAAAAGCCTGTTATTACCTTGGATGATACCGGTGGTGTTTTGGAATTTGTGAAGGATGGGGAAAGCGGGTTTGTTTTGTCAAATCTCCAGGAACTTTCATCAAAAATTGATTATTTACATCAGCACAAACAAGTAGCGAAGGACTTAGGACGTGTTGGCTATCAAGGGGTTAAAGATATATCTTGGGATTGTGTTATAGATCGACTAACGGAAACAATAAGGTAGGTTAATAAAAATTGAAAAAAAAGATAGCTTTTTTCTCGCCGTTAAACCCAATTCGATCAGGGATTTCTGACTATAGTGAAGACTTATTACCGGAGTTGTCTAAGTTTTATGATATAGAAGTATACGTCGAAAATGGATTTCAAGTAGAAAACACCAATATTATAAAGAACTTCGTTATAAGAGAGTTTTCTGAATTTCCTAGAAGATATAACGAGAAGCAATATAGTGCTGTTCTTTATCACATGGGAAACAACTATGCAGCACACAAGGAAATTTATGAATTTATACTAAGATATCCTGGAATCGTTGTATTACATGACTATTCACTTCATCATTTCTTTGCGGCTAAGACATTGGAGCAAGGCAATTTAGATGGATACCGTGATGAAATGTTATATTGTCATGGGAAAGAAGGGCTTGATGAGGCTAACCGCTTTTTGAATGGCGAAATAGGTCCGATTTGGGAGAATAATTCGCTGCAGTTCCCCCTTAATTTAAGAATTCTGGATCATTCTGCGGGCATAATAGTCCATTCGAGGTTTGCTAAAGATTTGTTGAGAAAACAAGCGAGTTATGTCCCTATTGAAGTTGTTCCTATTCCTGCACCACATATTAGTAAGTTTGAGGATTTGGAGAAAGAAAAAAAAGAGGCTCGGGAAGAACTTGGTATTGATCAAGGAGATTTTGTGATTAGTTCACTGGGTTATGCTAATCCCACAAAGAGAATAGATAAGATTATTGAAGCCCTCTCGATTATCAAGTCTAAGCAAATTATAAAAAAACTGAAATTTTATGTTGTTGGAGAAGTTTCACCTTCATATGGAATAAAGGATCTTGTTAAAAAGTACAAACTCGAGAATCAAGTTGTTTTTACTGGATACGTTGACCTTAAAGATTTTGATAAATATATTTCCGCTTCAGATATGTGTATTAATTTGAGGTATCCAACGCAAGGGGAGAATTCCGCTAGTTTGCTTAAGATCATGGGGCATGGGAAGCCAGTTATAACCACTAATATAGGGAGTTTTGCTGAGTTTCCCGATAGCTTGGTTTTTAAGGTGGGAATCAATAATAAAGAGATCGAAGAAGTTAGGGATATCATCCTAAAACTATTTAATAACCAAGTGCCCAAAAGTTTAATGGGAAAAATATTGAATTATACGACTGAGAATAATACTATGTTGGCATGCGTCAACGGATATAAAGAGTTTATAGACAGGGTAGCAAGTGGTGAGGTTGTCAATATGAATATCGGGATTAAGATATATCTAGAGTTGTTTGGGCAAATTATTTCTAAACAGTATCTACAAAAAAAAGAAATGGATGTTATACTTGATTCTTGCTTGAGTAAGATAACTATGAGTTTCTTAAAATGATTTAAATACTATAGAAGAATAATCCAACTTATAACTGTATTTATTTCATTTATTGTTACCTTACTATTTATTACACTTTGTGAAAACTATTATTATGGATTGGCTGTGTGAGATATCTAATAAAGTTTGAACAAAATTTTTTATTATTTTTGAACGTATAACTCATCAAGAGATTCATATCTAGAGATCTTTGTTTAGTTTTGTGGGTTGTGGTTTTTGATCAAAATCTTATTAATCTTAAGGTGGTAGTTATTATTGCTATACAACAGAAGAGACTTTTGGAACTTTCTTGGTGGGTTAGTATTTTTCAGTTTATTTCTTTTTGCGATATTGAAGTTATGGAAAGCTGATTTTTATATTCCATTTGGATATGATGGAGACTATCTTTCAGCTAGTAGTTTCATTAAATCGGTAGTGGATTTTGGTTGGTATATAAATAATCCATCGTTAGGTGCTCCATTCTCTTTAAATATGAATGATTATCCTTTAGGTGGGGATAATTTTAATTTCCTGATTGTAAAAGTTTTATCATTATTCACTAACGATTATGCTATTGTTAGTAATTTATTTTACTTGGTATCATTCTATTTAACTTACTTATCTGCATATTTGGTATTAAGAAAACTAAAAATCCAGTACTCTTTGAGTTTTATCGGAAGCATAATGTTTGCCTTTATGCCTTATCACTTTTTTAGAGCTAATGGCGGACATATTTTTCTTTCTTTTTATTTTATGATACCCTTTGCCATATTGGTTTCTTTTTGGATTTTTAGTAGTAATTTTAATTTATTGAATTATAGTAATAATGACTATAAGCGAAAAAATATTGCAGTTATTTTTATCTCCATATTACTCGGTTCTACTGGAACATATTATGCTTTTTTTGCAGGTCTTTTTTGGTTCTTGGCTTCTATTATAAGTTTCTTAAAAAACAAAAAAGCAAATACTCTAATTAGTGGTTGTTTAGCTGTTTTCTTAATTCTTATCTCGCTTATCATTAATTTAGCGCCCTCAATTATATTCAAACTATCTAATGGCCCAAATAATGAGGCATCAATCAGACATTCAGTAGAGTCAGAAATATATGGACTCAAAATTGACCAGATATTAATGCCGATACAAGGACATCGATGGGATGTATTTAGTGATATTTCCCAGAAATATGCTGCATCAGCACCCTTAGTAAATGAAAACCATACTGTTTCACTTGGGATAATTGGGAGTCTTGGCTTTATCATTTTGATTGCCGTTCTATTCTATAGTCCCCCAAAAATTAATAACAATATTAGTAACATGTCTTTACTAAATATAGCCTCTGTTTTGATTGCCACAATAGGTGGATTTAGTTATGTTTTTGCAGCTGTTATTACTCCCTCAATTAGAGGTTATAACCGAATCATACCCTTTATTGGATTTATGTCGATATACACTGTAATAATTATAATCCAATTTTTATTAAATAAGATAGGGAAAAGAAAACGGATTTTTTCAATATGTATGCAAGTAATGATTTTGTTGTTTGCTGTTTGGGACCAAACCTCTCCACAGTTTGTGCCAAACTATTCGTCTCTTAAAGAGAGATATAATATAGATAAGGATTTTTATAATCATATTGAGAAAATTCTAGATAAAGGCGATTCAGTTTTTCAACTTCCGTACATTCCCTTTCCTGAGCATCCTACTGTTAATAATATGGGAAATTACGATCACTTAAGAGCGTATCTTCATACAAGTCAACTTAGGTGGAGCTTTGGCGCTATGAAAGGGTCGAAGGAGGATTTAGTTATTCGAGAAATTTCTAATGAGCCTGCGAATAGATTGCTAGAATCAATAGCTTATGCTGATTTTAGTGGAATTATGTTTAATAGGGATGGATATTCTGATAATAAACTCGAGCAGGAGATATCAGGTTTATTGGGTATCAGCCCGATAGTAAGTACTGATGGGAAGTTAGCATTCTATGACATCAGAGACTACAAGAACATTTTGAAAATAAAAGGGGACTGGGAAAATAAGCACAACGCTGTTTTACACCCAGTACTCACAAATTTTTACGACGGATTTTATGATGTCGAAGAAGACAATTATTCGAGCTGGAGATGGAGTGATAAAGGAGGTAAGATTGATTTCATCAATACCTCCGATAGCCCCCAAAAAATAACATTTTCAGGGTATATATCTACTAGTACAGAGAAAAAGTCAACTTTAGTTATAAATAGTGCTACATTCAGTGAAGTAATTGAAATTAACTCGGTCCCACTTCTTTACTCGAAATCTATAGAAGTACAACCAGGAGAAACAACTATAACATTGGAATCAAATGCAGAACGCTTGAATGCCCCTAATGATCCTAGGAATCTCTATTTTAGAATAGACAATTTTAGTCTAATAGTTTCTGAATAAATGTTTCCTGTAGTTTTTTGTTTGGTTTTTATTGATGAAATTTATATTAAGGGTGTGCTAAGTATGAAAGGGATTGTATTAGCAGGAGGTAGTGGGACTAGACTTTATCCATTAACTAAATCGGTTTCAAAGCAGTTACTTCCAATATACGACAAACCTATGATCTATTACCCATTATCTGTTCTTATGTTAGCAGGAATCAGAGAGATACTCATTATATCAACTCCTGAAGATACAGGTAGATTTGAACAACTGTTAGGTGATGGTCAGGATTTAGGAATATCCATAAAGTACGCAGTTCAACCATCGCCGGATGGACTGGCTCAAGCGTTTATTATCGGTGAGGATTTCATTGGAGATGATCGTGTAGCCCTTGTATTAGGGGATAATATCTTCTATGGTCAGGGATTTTCCGAGATGTTATTAAAGGCAGCGCGAGTCGAAAAAGGTGCAACTATATTCGGCTATAAAGTCAAAGACCCATCCCGGTTTGGTGTTATAGAATTTGACGAAAATCATAATGTTGTGTCTATAGAAGAAAAACCTGAGGTACCTAAGTCAAAATATGCGGTGACCGGTTTATATTTCTATGATAATGATGTGATTCAGATAGCTAAAGGTATATCACCCTCTAAACGTGGAGAACTCGAAATAACTGATATTAATAACGCTTATCTAAGAAGAGGAGAACTAAAGGTTGAAATATTTGGAAGAGGTTTCGCTTGGTTAGATACGGGTACCCATGAATCATTACTTCAGGCCTCGCACTTCGTGGAGACAATAGAAAAAAGGCAAGGTTTTAAAGTTGCTTGTCTAGAGGAAATTGCGTACTCTATGGGTTTCATTGGAAAGGACCGAGTTGCAGAACTTGGTCGAAAAATGATTAATAGTGAATATGGGAAATATTTAGTATCTTTAATTGAATAGTTTTCTTTGTTTATTAGCGTAGTTCCTTACGGTCGTGGCTCGAGATGATCAAAAATACAAGTTGAGGTGCTTTATGACATTGAATAACAATGCAAATGAGAGTAGGATTATTCAACTCACTGAGTTTGGTGATGAACGAGGACTATTAACTGTGGTAGAAGGAAGTAATACAATTCCCTTTGAAATAAAGAGGGTGTTTTATATCTATGGAACTGCTAATGGTGTAAATCGGGGGCTTCATGCACATTACAAGACTAGGCAATTGCTTGTCTCGGTTTCTGGAAGTTGTACCATTTCATTGGATGATACTAAACGAAAAAAAGAAGTGGTATTAGACAGTCCTTCAAAGGCCCTCCTGTTAGAACCTAATGATTGGCATGAAATGTACAATTTCACACCAGATTGTGTTTTGTTAGTTCTTGCATCTCATTTATATGACAGTGAAGACTATATAAGAGACTATTCAAAATTTGTAGAGGTATATGGCTGATGAAAAATAATTATTTTGCTCATACTCATGCTATTGTTGAATCAGACCAAATAGGTGAGAATACACGTATTTGGGCGTTTGCTCATGTACTACCAGGAGCAAAAATAGGTAATAATTGCAATATTAATGACCACACATTTATCGAAAATGATGTAGTGTTAGGAAATAACGTAACTGTGAAATCAGGAGTCTATATCTGGGATGGAGTAAGAATTGCTGATAATGTGTTCATTGGACCAAATGTAACTTTTACTAATGACCTAAGGCCAAGATCCAAGCAGTATCCCGAAACCTTCCTAACTACGGTTTTGGAAGAGTGGGTATCTATCGGCGCTAATGCAACAATTATTGCTGGAAATAGAATTGGTAAATATGCAATGATAGGGGCTGGTTCGGTGGTTACATGTGATGTTCCAAATAATACTTTATGGTATGGAAACCCTGCCAGATTTAAAGCTTATATTTGTAACTGTGGCGAAAAGTTAGACGAACAGCTCTCTTGTAACGCATGCGGAAGAAAATTTGTAGTAGAGGAAAATAAATTGCAAGAAGTAAAATAACAACGAAATCAGGTGAGTTGATGTGATTCCTTTTCTTGATTTGAAAAAGATTAACTTACGTCACGAAGAAGCCATATTACACGGTATGAGAGAGGTTCTTCATTCTGGCTGGTACATCCTGGGGCAAGAGGTTAAGGATTTTGAAAATAAATTTGCTGACTTTTGTGGGACAAAGTACTGTATAGGGGTCGCAAATGGATTAGACGCACTCGAGCTAATTATTCACGGGTATGGTATTGGAGAAGGAGATGAAGTAATCGTTCCATCTAATACCTATATTGCATCCATTCTGTCAGTATCGGCCAATGGGGCGACTCCCGTATTGGTTGAACCCGATTTATTTACTTACAATATTGATCCTTCAAAAATTGAGGAGAAAATCACTTCAAGAACAAAAGCAATCTTGGTTGTTCATTTGTATGGCCAAACTTGTAATATGGACCCAATTATGGATATAGCTCGAACGTACAATTTGAAGGTTATTGAAGACTGTGCACAAGCGCACGGAGCTATATATAAAGGGAAGAGAACGGGGAATTTGGGGGATGCAGCAGCTTTTAGTTTCTACCCTGGAAAAAATTTAGGAGCATTAGGTGATGCTGGAGCAATTACTACAAATGATGAAGAGTTACAGAAAAAATTGTTTGCATTAAGAAATTATGGTTCTAATAAAAAATATCATAATATTTATAAAGGATTTAATAGTCGTTTAGATGAAATTCAAGCGCCTATTTTAAAGGAAAAACTAAAATTTTTAGATGCAGATAATACCTACCGGAGAGAAATAGCAAGTTTTTATCTTAATAATATTTCTAATAGCAATTTGGTCTTGCCAATTGTTGAGAACGGTGAAGAATCGCATGTTTGGCATGTGTTTGCTGTTAGGGTGAAGGAACGTGAGAAGTTTATGCAATACATGACAGATAAAGGGATTCAAACACTAATTCATTACCCTATTCCTCCTCATAAGCAAGAAGCATACAAGGAGTGGGGACAATTGAATTTCCCTGTATCCGAACAAATTCACTCGGAAATCGTTAGCATACCCATTAGTCCAGTGCTTGAGATGAGCGATGCAAATCATGTGGTGGAGGCAATAAATGAGTATCGATAGATTTAAATTTTCGATAGTTGTCCCGATCTATTATAATGAGCTAAACATACCGTACACTGTTCCCAAATTACAAAGCCTTCAGGATCTAATACCTGATTGCGATATGGAGTTTGTCTTTGTAGATGACGGTTCTAAAGATGCTTCATTAAAGTTATTACTTGAGGCAAAAAAAACAGACCCTCGTATTAAGGTAATTAAATTAAGCCGCAATTTTGGCTCTATGGCTGCGATACAAGCTGGACTCGAACATGCGACTGGTGACTGTGTTGGAATAATCTCAGCTGATTTACAGGATCCCCCTGAGTTGTTTGAACAAATGATTTGCCAATGGAAATCTGGAAAGAAGGTTGTCCTTGCCACTAGAGCTCAACGGGAAGAGTCCTTTTCTCAACGAGTATTTTCAAACTCTTATTATTTCTTATTAGAGAAGTTTGCACTCAAAGGGTACCCTAGAGGTGGCTTTGATTTTGTTTTAATTGATAAACAAGTAGTAAGAGAAATTTTAGATATTAAAGAAAAAAACACTAATATTATGAGTTTGATCTATTGGTTGGGACATGAGCGGGATCTACTACCTTATACCCGACAAGAAAGGAAGTTGGGGAAGTCCAGATGGACTGTCTCAAAAAAAGTGAAGCTGTTTGTAGACTCCTTTGTTAGTTTTTCATATATGCCGATACGAATAATGTCCTTGATTGGATTAGTGACTGCCATAATTAGTTTTTTATATGGGATTTTTGTTGTTATCAGCACATTGTTTGGATTGATTCAACTCCAAGGTTGGACTACCATTATTGCTTTGATAACATTTTTGCTTGGAATTATTATGACCATGCTTGGAATTATAGGAGAATACCTTTGGAGGATACTTGATGAAAGTAGAGGAAGACCGGCCTACATTGTGGACGAGATATTTAAATAGCTCATTTCTAAAGTTTGTTATAGTTGGTGGTCTAAATACAGCCATAACGTACGGAGCCTATCTCTTGCTTCTCTTGTGTTTTGAATATAAAATTTCTTATTCTATATCATATATTTTAGGAATTCTCTTCTCCTATTATTTTAATACTAAGTTTGTATTTAGGGAAAAAATAACATTGCTGAAATTCCTGAAATTTCCAGTTGTTTACCTAGCCCAATATCTAATTAACGTGGTAATTCTTCATATACTTGTTGAATATATTAATATGCCGGCTGAGATTGTTCCCTTAATTGTAATTGTAGTGAGCCTGCCGATAACTTATTTGCTCTCAAAATTCATTATAAAGGGCAAATAATCAGCTTGGTACAATTATTTGGAGGAGGTTTTCTAAATGAAAGTAACACCGTTGTATCTAGACGGAGTAATGATTTTAGAGCCGGATGTTCATATAGATCAACGAGGCTTTTTCATGGAAAGTTATAATGAATCCGTTATGATTGATAATGGAATTAGACATAAATTTGTACAGGATAATCATTCTTTATCCAAAGATGCTGGGGTAATTCGCGGATTACATTATCAATTAAACCCAAAAGCGCAAACCAAGCTTATTTGGGTTATTCGCGGTGCCATTTATGATGTTGTCTTGGATATTCGCAAACAGTCTCCTACTTTTGGGCAGTGGGTTGGGACAATTCTAAGTGAACACAATAATCGACAACTCTTAATTCCTAAGGGGTTTGCTCATGGATTTTGTACATTGAGTCCAAACACCCAAGTTTTTTATAAAGTGGACGAATACTACTCCCCAGATCATGACCGTGGCATATTATGGAATGATCCAGAGTTGAGTATTGCTTGGCCAACAACTAATCCAATTCTTTCCACTAAGGATCAAAATCACCCTTTATTCAAAAACGCAGAAATTAACTTTTAAAATAGATAATTGGAGGATTCCTTCAGATGAAACTTCTCGTTACAGGCGGTGCCGGCTTCATCGGCAGCAACTTTGTCTTATATATGCTGAAACAGCATCCAAATTACCAGATTATTAATGTAGATGCACTGACTTATGCGGGGAACCTGGAGAATCTGAAGTCGGTGGAAGGCAATCCCAATCATAAGTTTATTAAAGCGGACATTACAGAAGCTAAGGCCATGGACGCTTTAATTGGCCAAGGCGTTGACGTTATCGTTAACTTTGCGGCAGAGTCGCACGTGGATCGCAGTATCTTGGAACCGGATATTTTTGTGAAAACGAATGTACTGGGGACGCAAGTTTTGCTTGATGCGGCGAAAAAGCACGGGGTCAAAAAGTTCGTTCAAGTCTCTACCGATGAGGTTTATGGAACGTTGGGGGAAACGGGATTGTTCACAGAAGAGACGCCGCTTGCTCCGAACAGTCCTTATTCGGCAAGTAAAGCTGGCGGGGATTTGCTCGTTCGTGCTTATCATGAGACCTTCGGACTTCCTGTAAATATCACACGATGTTCCAATAACTACGGCCCTTATCAATTCCCGGAGAAGTTAATCCCATTAATGATATCCAGAGCCCTTGCGGATGAAGCGTTGCCTGTGTATGGGGATGGTCTCAATATTCGCGATTGGCTTTATGTGGAGGATCATTGCAGTGCGATTGACCTTGTCATTCATCAAGGGCGTGATGGCGAAGTCTACAATATTGGCGGTAATAATGAGCGAACCAATTTGCATATTGTGCGTACGATTCTCGAGCAGCTTGGCAAGCCGGAAACGTTGATTAAACATGTGCAGGATCGTCCAGGGCATGATCGTCGTTATGGGATTGATCCTACCAAAATCATGAAGGAGCTTGGCTGGAAACCAAAGCACACGTTTGAAACGGGGATTAAAGAAACCATTCGTTGGTATCTAGAAAATAAGGAATGGTGGACCCGGATTCAAACAGGGGCCTACCAAGAGTATTACGCCAAACAGTACGGTCATCGTTTGGGTGATCCATCATGAGAGTGCTTGTAACCGGAGCGAAAGGTCAGCTGGGCCATGATGTTGTGCAGCTTTTTGAGAATGCTGGGCATCTTGTGCTGGCATGTGATCGGGACTCGTTGGACATCACCGATGAGGCAATGTGTCTGGCACGTGTGCAACAGTTTAAGCCGGATGCGATCATCCATTGTGCAGCATATACGGCGGTCGATCAGGCGGAAACCGATGTTGATGCCGCATATGCCGTGAATGCTGTAGGAACGCGTAACATGGTGTTAGCGGCAGAGCGAGTAAAGGCGAAGTTCTGCTACATCAGTACGGATTATGTATTCGATGGAACCGCTGAATCGCCTTACCAAGAGTACGATAATACCAATCCCCTGAGTGTCTATGGGAAGTCAAAACGAGCTGGAGAAACATTGGTTCAAAGCCTGTCTTCCGCGTTTTTTATTGTTCGGACATCCTGGGTATTTGGTTTGCATGGACATAATTTCGTGAAGACGATGCTGAAACTTGGTCAGGAAAAGCCATTACTTAATGTTGTAAACGATCAAAAGGGTTCCCCTACTTACACGGTAGATCTGGCTGCATTTCTGCTGGAATTGATTCAGACCGAGAAATATGGGATCTATCACGCTTCAAATACAGGGGAATGTACATGGTTTGAGTTTGCCCAGGCCATTTTTGAAGAAGCATCTAGCGTGTTTGGGCAAGGTTATTCGGTACGTGTAGAGCCATGTACAACCGAAGATTTTCCGCGCCCAGCTCCTCGTCCTCGAAACTCGGTTATGGATCATCTATCCATTCGCACAAATGGCTTTCAGGATATACGGCCATGGAGAGAGGCGCTTAAAGCATTTCTGATTGATCTAAAAGCTAACCAGGAGAGATAAATTCTGGTTAGCTTTTGCTATTAACCTCTGAATTACCACGATACATAGAGGGTTTGATATAATACATACAACAAACTATAGCAAAGGAAACCTACCCCATGAATCCAACCGTCAGCATCCAAATCGTTACCTATAACAGCGCCAAGGACATCGAGGAATGCCTGGACGCCGTACGACAACAAACCTATCCGATCCAGGAAATGATCGTTATCGATAATGCGTCCACAGATGGTACGGTGGAGCGGGTACGAGCCTATGTTGAGCAGACCCATGCGAACAACATCCACTTGGTAGCTAATTCAACAAACACCGGCTTTGCTCCAGCTCACAATCAGGGGATCCGCATGACGCAAAGCAATTATGTGTTGGTGTTGAATCCGGATGTACAGCTTGGAACCGAATATGTTGAGCGGCTTGTGGGAGTCATGGAACAACGTCCAGAGGTGGGAAGTGCTACGGGGTTGCTTATCCTAAAGTCGTCCCCGGATATCGTGGACAGTACCGGTTTGCTGATGAATGGGATATGGCGTGCTTTTGATCGTGGGGCAGGGGAACCGGCGAGTCGATGGAGAGCATCTGGCGAAGTATTTGGCGTATCGGGTGCCGCGGCCATGTACAGACGCAAGATGATCGATGAGCTATCGGTGGATGGCGAGTTTTTTGATGCGGATTTTTTTGCTTACAAAGAGGATGTTGATGTCGCTTGGCGAGCTAACTTGCTTGGCTGGAAAGCCTATTATTGTGCGGAAGCCGTAGCCACTCATGAGAGAGGGTGGAAGAAGGGGAGCCGTCATACGCAGCCGTTGTTCATTCGTCGGTATTCTTACATCAACCGATATAAAATGATTTATAAGAATCTATCAGGAGCACGATGGATGAAGCATTTGCCGAAGCTGCTGGCTTATGAGCTGGCGAGCAATGGATATATGCTACTAAGAGAACCTAAGGTGCTTGGGGCCTGGAAGGACTTTTTTGATAAAATGCCAGAATTGCAAAAGAAACGGCGGGAGATCCAGCGCAGAAGATTAATGGAATAGCTGCAATGTTCACCTTTTCTTCCGCTTTCTCCCTCTTTCACCTCCTTCATGCCATGATGTGCTATAATGTCGATAGATTAATTTATTTGTAGATTCGGAGCGCACATATCATGGATTTAAGTATATTGATCGTCAATTATAATACACACCAGCTGACGTTGGACTGTCTGCGGTCGGTATACGACTCCGAGACGGTCTATTCGTATGAAGTCATTGTCGTGGACAATGCTTCAAGGGATGGTTCGGTGGAGGCAATTCAAGCTGAGTATCCGGAAGTGGTGCTGATTGCGAACCAGGATAACACGGGATTTGCCAAAGCGAACAATCAAGGGATGGCGATCGCCAAGGGACGTTATGTTCTTCTCTTGAATTCAGACACCGTAGTGCAGCCCGATACTTTTCAGATTATGGTTTCCTATATGGATGAACACCCAGAGCTCGGGGCATCAGGATGCAAAGTTATCCTGCCGGACGGCTCGCTGGATAAAGCGTGTAGAAGAGGATTTCCTACACCGTCCGCGTCCTTTTACTATGCTTTCGGATTCTCGAAGCTCTTTCCTAACCATCCGCGCTTTAACCAGTACCAGCTCGGGTTTTTGGATCCGAATGAGACATATCCGGTCGACTGTCTGGTTGGTGCCTTTATGCTCGTGAGACAGGAAACGATTCGCCAGGTTGGCGGTTTAGACGAAACCTTTTTTATGTACGGAGAAGATGTGGATTGGTGCTATCGCATCAAGCAAGCGGGGTGGGGGATACATTATCATCCTGCTACATACATTGTTCACTATAAGGGAGCTAGCAGCCGGCGTAAGCCCTTCAAGATTATCTATGAATTTCACCGCGCGATGTGGGTTTTTCATAGGAAGCATTATGTTCGCAACTATTCTTGGGTAACGAATGCAGCTGTGTATTGTGGGATCTCATTAAAGTTCCTCTTATCTCTAGCCAAAAACAAACTACTCCCGGTAGGCATGAAATCTCCATCAGGGGCAAGCCAGCCGGAGTTGGCGGAAGTCAAAGCGGAGGTGAAATCATGATCCGTAAGAACCAACGGTTCTTAACTCAATTGTATATTCTCACGGATTTCGTTTTTATCCAAATTGCCTTCCTGCTTGCTTGGTGGGTGAAGTTCGAAAGCGGTTGGATTCAGTACGAGCGGCCGCTTCCCGTAGAAATTTACGCCTTCTGGAGCGTTGTCTATGGTGCGATTGCAGTGTTTGTGGGGATCTTAATTTCCTTGTACACCCCAAAACGCAAAAAGCGCTTCGCCGATGAAGCCTGGAAGATCTTGCAGGTTCATGTTGCAAGCCTGTTCCTGTTGCTGAGCTTGATGTTCTTCTTCCGACAGGTGGACATCTCCCGTCATTATTTGGCGTTATTTGTGACGTTCAATTTGCTCTTGATTATGTTTTATCGGTATTTTTTGAAAAACGCCCTAAAACAGCTGCGGAGGAAGGGTTACAACAAACAGTTTGTCCTGATTCTTGGAGCGGGATCGTTAGGCCAACGCTTCCATGATAATTTGCGGCAATATCCTGAACTCGGCTATGAGATCGTTGGATTTTTAGATGATCAGAAGGTTTGGGAGAGGGACGAGGCAGTTCGCTATAAGCCGATCCTCGGAAAAATCGATGAATTGGAGCGCATCCTGGAGCAGAAGTTGATTGACGAAGTGGTTCTGGCACTCCCGCTGGAGGCGCATCATCGATATGCTCAGATCATAGCCATATGTGAAAAAGCCGGCGTAAGAACGTTAATTATTCCGGACTACTTTGATTATTTGCCAGCCCGGCCCTACTTTGATAACTTTGCGGGAATGCCGATGATTAACGTTAGAGATATTCCGCTGGATTTGGCCGGGAACCGGGTCGCCAAGCGGATATTTGATATCGTCTTTTCGCTGCTGGCGATCATCATCACCTCACCAATTATGTTGATTGTTGCGATTGGCGTCAAACTGACGTCCAAAGGCCCGATCATCTTTAAGCAGGAGCGGGTAGGGCTGAATCGGCGGACATTCCAAATGTACAAGTTCCGTTCCATGCGGGTATTGCCCGAAGGAGTTGAGGACACGGGCTGGACGACCCAAAACGATCCGCGTCGCACCAAGTTCGGGGCGTTTATTCGAAAGACAAGCCTTGATGAGCTGCCGCAGTTCTTTAATGTATTGGCGGGGCATATGAGCGTGGTGGGACCGCGTCCGGAACGACCTTATTACGTGGATCAGTTTAAAGAGGAAATCCCGAAATATATGGTGAAGCACCATGTGAGGCCGGGGATCACCGGTTGGGCGCAAACCCATGGGCTTCGCGGAGACACGTCGATTGAGGAACGAATTAAGTACGATCTTTTCTATATTGAGAACTGGTCAATTTTATTAGATATCAAAATCGTACTGAAAACCGTCGTAAATGGTTTCGTCAACAAAAACGCATACTAACAGGCTATCCCCTCACAAAAAACGGTCTCTTCACTTCGAAGAGGCCGTTTTAGCTTTTAGATCCTTCCATCTCCTCACCCCGCCATTCCTCGATCCGTACCAACGGGAACCTTCCGCCAACGCCCTCGCATTTTGCGGTAACCGATGCACAAGCTTATGCTGACACAGGCGCACAGGATAAATGAAATCAGAGTTTGAGCGTATACGCCAAAGCCACTGAGATAATTCAATGCCAGCAGGTTCGTATATCGCAAAATAAAGGCATGCACCAGATAGGCGCCAAAGGAATATTTACCGATGAGGCTTAATGCGAGTCCCGCCTTGGTAGGCCGGGTGAGCAGGCGTTGTACCCCATAAAAAAGAAACGGAAGCATCGCAAGCGTGGCCCACAACATCAGCGGCTTCAGCGGCCCTGTAACGTTGGCGCTAGTCAAATAGTCGCCAGCTGCCGCGCCTTGGTTGATGGCGGCGATTTTGGTGCCGATATAGATCAGGAAAAGTACAGTAAGCGCCAAGCTGATCCCCCAGAGGGAGCGTACGGCCTTTTTCCAGCGCTCATAATACAAGCCGACCAATCCACCCAGTATGAAATAAAACGTCCAGAATAGAAAATTGCGGTCTAGATAGCGATAGAGGGTACTTAAGATCGGTTGGTCCGATTGGAAAACACCCTTCCTCAGTGCTTCCAGCAAGAGCAAGTTGGCAGCCAGGAACACTAGAGTGACGGCCAAATTTACCTTAGCTGGTCGTTTGCCGGACAAGAGCTGCCGGAACACGGGAAACAGCAGATAAAACGGGATAATCATGACCATAAACCACAAGTGATACGAGGCTTTTCCCGTCAGAGCCAGCTCCAGCACATGCAGGAGATCCTTCCAGCTGCTGAAAATAACATCTCCGCTGCGAAGACTCACCCAGATATAGTAGAAGATCGTCCAAAACAGATAAGGGAGGACGACCTGTTGCCCTCTTCTTTTTAAGAAGCGTCCAAATTGAAAGGATCGGTCGTAATTATAAAACAACACTACGCCGGTGATAAACACAAAGAGCGGGACAGCGAACCGAATCAATCCCAGAAAGGTTGTCCCCAAGCTGACGGATAACGGCGATATGTCGGGTTGAACGAACAATCCGGCGATAGCATGCTGCAGCACGACTGCCAGGAAGGCAATCCCGCGAAGGGCTTCAATCTCCTCCAGTTTTGCTTTTCTCTCCATAATGTCCTCCATTAGGGTTTGGCATAGAACGACCATAAAGAAAATGTGTGCATTCGTCAACCGTATTCCTGAATCTACCGGGAACTCTATCACTTGAGAGATTGTGAGATATGCTATAATGTCCATAAACTAGAAACGTAGATAGGATCACATTCTCATGAAAAACAAACTTCTCAACAACCTCCTTCTGATCTTGGGTATTGTGCTATTGGTGCTCAGTTGGCTCCCGGAGACACCGAAGACAGGGAAGGGCGACTTTCGAGCCCATCGGATGGTGGCCCACGCCATGGGTGGGATTGAAGGTTTGACGTATACGAACACTTCTGATGCTTTTCTCACAAACTATGATCAAGGGTTCCGCGTGTTTGAAGTCGATTTGCTGCTCAGCAGTGAAGGCAGACTCGTGGCGCGTCATGAGTGGGGAGAGAGCTTCACCCGGCAATTAGGGCAGGAGGACGAGTTGGCAGCGGATCGACAAGGTGCGGTTCTGAGCTACGCCGAGTTTAAGGCGGCGAAAATTCAAGGTGTGTACGAGCCGTTGGATTGGGACGATGTGCTGGAGTTGATGGAGCAGTACCCGGATGTGTATATCATCACGGATACCAAGCAGTCCAGCCCGGAAGAAATTCAACAGATTTTTACCCAGATCGTTGAACAGGCCAAGGCGAAGGACCCAGAGCTCTTGGAGCGGGTGGTGCCGCAAATCTATAACCGCGAAATGTGGGAACCGGTTCAAGCAATTTATCCGTTTGCTTCGGTGATTTTTACGTTATATCAAACGCATGATACCGACGAGGAAGTGGTGGCTTTTGCGGAGGACAAGCATCTCGCAGCCGTCACCATGTCGGATATGCGGGCGAACGCACAGCTGATCGAGGAGCTCAACCGGATTGGCGTGCCTTCTTACATCCATACGATTAACGACCGGAAGACCATGGCCAAGTTCAAAAGGATGGGGGCTTACGGGTTCTACACTGACTTTTTGACGGAGGCAGATTTGGCAAAAAACACGGGAATGCTGTCCTTAGTAAACGGATTTGCGTGGTAAAAAACGTATCATGAAGGGGATCTCATAGGTTGTAGGTTGTCCGCTCTCTTCTCAAGATTATCCCTTTGCATCAGGGAGTGAGGAAGTGATCCGCTCTCCAGTCAGCCTCATCGACTAGAGTTCTTCGAAGATCACACCAACGATCCAATAAGCCCTCTCTCTGAACCAAAGGGATAATCCCGCAAAGAGATGCCAGAAACGTGATAAGGCCCCGTCTTAGAGCTTAGAGCCGTAAGAACTGCGGCATTTTTTTGTGTTCGGCGTGCCCAGCTAAGCACGCATCTTCTAGCCGGTGAAAGTCCGGTCGCGGGAAGGGCCAAGCCCCCGCGTAGCTAGGATACCTACGTATGGCGAAATCTGTACGTAGAAGCGTATCGACGAAAGTACCTGTCAGAGGCAGGGCGAGCAACATACCAGGCCGTAACATGAAAGTGAATCCTGCCGCGTCGTCAAAAAGGCCTCGCAAGAGGGAAAAGAGGAAGCCGAGTCCCGCGTACATGGACGAAGGCCATGGAAGCTGCCTAGAACTTGGAGCGGCAGTGAAGAATCCTCCGGCGTAGAGGGAACGGCATGGTATGAAAGAGGATGCAGTGAACTGGGGAGGCCCTCCCCTGCACGGTTGCAGAAACCGTAAAGAGGCCTTCTATAAGCCCCAGAGGTGAAGTGAACGGTCTGCAGGAAGGGAGTCCGAGGGGCTCATAGTACCGTGGAACGCAGGACAACACAACCTGCGGGAGGGAAGGAGCTCTGCTTTGTTCAAGTTTCTTGAGGAGGTACGAGTCAGTGAATGCCAAACGGCTAACAACACCAGAGGAAAACGTTCAAGAACTCCAAGGGAAACTCGGTCATGCGGCCAAGGAGAACAAGAAGCGAAGATTTCACGCGCTGTACGACAAGGTCTATCGGGTAGACATCTTATGGGAAGCGTGGCGAAGGGTACGAGCCAACGAGGGCTCGGCAGGAGTGGATGGAGAGACGTTGGCAGACATCGAGAAACAGGGAGAAATGCGTTTTGTGCTTGAATGTCAACGGCTACTGAAAGAAGGGAAGTACCATCCACAACCCGTTAGACGCCACTACATCCCGAAGAAAGATGGCAAACTGCGACCGCTGGGGATCCCGACGGTGAGAGACCGCGTCATCCAGATGGCGACCAAACTCGTCATGGAACCCATTTTCGAGGCGGATTTTCAGGACACGTCTTTCGGTTTTCGGCCTAAGCGGAGCGCGAAACAGGCGTTGGAGCGAATCCGGAAAGCATGCAACCGCAAAGGAAATTGGGTGGTCGACGTCGACATCCAAGGCTACTTCGACAACATCAATCAGGAGAAACTGATGAAGCTGATCGAAATGCGGATCAGTGACAGGCGAATCTTGAAGTTGGTGAGGAAGTGGTTAGGTGCGGGAGTGAGGGAAGAAGGAAACATCCGACGCTCAGACTTGGGTACACCGCAAGGGGGAGTGATCTCACCACTGCTGGCGAACATCTACCTGAATTACTTTGATCTTCTGTGGGAACGACATGGCGGTAAGCTTGGGGAACTGACGCGTTATGCAGATGATCTGGTGATCATCTGCAAGACGAAGAAGGACGCACAGCGGGCCTATGAACTCATACGAGCGATTATGGAACGCCTGGAATTAACCCTGCACCCCACGAAAACGCGCATCGTTGGACTTTGGACTGGGGAAGAAGGCTTCGATTTTCTGGGCATGCATCATCGAAAGACGAAGGCCGAAACATCCAAAGGCCAAGTGTACTACACAACCCAGCAGTGGTTGTGCCGGAAGGCGGAAGAGCGAATACGGGAAGGGGTAAAAGAGCGATTAGCTCCGCCAGGTATGCGACGCCTGAGTTTCGAAGAGCACGTGGAGTACCTGAATCCAAAGATTCAAGGCTGGCGCAATTACTACTACACAGCTTACAGCCAGAGGAAGATGGCGAAGTTGGATTGGTATATCCGGCAGCGGTTTGCGAAGTGGTATGCTAAGAAACACAAACGCAGACGATGGTTGAGTTCGCTGCGCGAAGTGAAGTCTTTGTCTATTCAATATGGACTTAAAACGCTCTTGTAATCTGCATGCTCATGATGACGAACATCGGAAAGCCGTATGAGGGAAAACCTCACGTACGGTTTGATGAGGAGGGGCTGGGCCCCGCCCAGCCTTTCACTCTAGCATCGGACGCGAACATTGACAGGGTATCCCCGGTAACATAGACTAGAAACAGAACTGGAAATCTAGTCATGAACAGTAGTCATATATCAGATGGATGAGAGAGCGGGGCGGAGCGAAATGCCCCGTTTTTCGCGGTCCTTCTGCTGAATTTGTCGTTGGAGGAATGGAAATTGAAGCAGATGATAGCTGGCTGGCGACATGTGTTTAAGCTGGATCCCGACCGTCAGCTGGACGATCGGTCACTGGAAGCGGTGTGTCTGTCGGGGACAGATGCCGTGATGATCGGCGGATCGAGCGGGGTGACCTATGACAATACGGTGGACCTGCTGTCTCGCGTGCGTCGTTTTGAGGTTCCTTGCGTGTTGGAGATTTCCAATCTAGAGGCGGTCGTGCCGGGATTCGATCTTTATATGATTCCGATCGTGTTGAACGCAGGACATCAAGATTGGATCATTGGGCAACATGCCAAGGCAATCGAGCAATACGGACACCTGATCCCTTGGGAAATGCTCGTGCCGGAAGGCTATCTCGTCCTCAATCCAGAGGCGACGGTCGCTGAGGTAACGAAGGCCAAGGCCCCGTTGGAGCCGGTGTCAGCCCGGTCATACGCCCAAGTGGCGGATCGTTTGCTTCAGCTTCCGATTGTCTATTTGGAATATAGCGGGCAGATCGGAGATTTTGAGTTAGTAGCGGACGTAAGGCGGACACTGGATCAAGCACGTCTTTTCTATGGCGGCGGGGTCGTGGATGCGGAAACAGCGTACCGCGCAGCTGCCGTGAGCGATACGGTGGTTGTCGGCAACGCGGTGTATGAGAACCTGGCGGGGGCGCTCGAGACGGTGGCGGCGGTGAAGGGCACCGCTGCAGCTGAGAGCTAGAAGCAAGCGGGGAAGAGGGGACGAGCTGAAAACGCCAGCGTCGCCATCTGCGTGGAGAGGAAGGGGCTCCAGCTTTGTAACGGACACCACGGACCTTATTGCTCGGAATAACGAGCCCCGGCGCAGCTAACGGACTGAGAAGACTTTATTTGCCCAAATCTGGCCCCTCCAGACTCGGTTGGGGTGAAATAGCGTCGTCTGAGTCCGTTACATCGGGAAATCCGTGGGAAATGAACGAATAACGGCTCTGGAGTCTGTTATCAGTGATCGCAAAGACGAAGACGAAGAAGATGTGTGTCTATAAAAGGAAGGAGCAAGTTTGATGCAACCTGTGAACATACAAGAGGCGGTAAGCCGCCTGAATCCGCAGCAAAGACAAGCCGTCGAGGCGACCGAAGGGCCGCTGCTGATTATGGCCGGCGCGGGCAGCGGCAAGACGCGTGTGCTGACGCACCGCATCGCCTACCTGATCGCAACGCGCAAAGCCCCGCCTTGGGCGATTCTCGCGATTACGTTTACGAACAAAGCGGCCCGTGAAATGCAGGATCGGGTATCTCGGTTGGTAGGCGGTCCGGAGGGACGGGACATTTGGGTGTCGACGTTCCACTCGATGTGCGTGCGCATTTTGCGGCGGGATATTGAGCGGATCGGGTTCACCTCCAACTTCTCCATCCTGGATTCTACGGACCAACTGTCGGTGATTCGCAACTGCATGAAAGAACAGAACATCGACACGAAGAAATTTGAGCCGAAGGCGGTTCAAGCGGCCATCAGCGCAGCGAAGAACGAACTGATCACGCCGCAGCAGTATGAACAGAAGATCGGTGATTATTTTGAAGGTATTGTAGCGAAGATCTATACCCAATACCAGAAGCAGCTGCGCCAAAACAACTCGCTGGACTTCGACGACCTCATTATGAAGACCATCGAACTGTTTAAAGCGGCTCCGGATGTGCTTGATTTTTATCAGAAAAAATTCCAATACATCCACGTCGACGAATACCAGGATACGAACCGTGCGCAGTATATGCTGTGCCGGATGCTGGCAGACAAGCATCACCGCATCTGCGTCGTCGGCGACAGCGACCAATCGATCTATCGTTGGCGCGGGGCGGATATCAGCAATATCCTGAACTTCGAGAAGGATTATCCTGAGGCCAAGACGATTTTGCTGGAGCAGAACTATCGTTCCACCTCAACGATTCTGAATGCGGCCAACGAAGTCATTGGAAATAACACCGGACGCAAGCCAAAGAAGCTGTGGACCGACAAGGGCGACGGCGACAAAATCAAGGTTTACCGCGCGGATTCGGAGCATGACGAGGGGTATTTTGTTACCACGGAAATTCATAACAGCGTCAAAAGCGGACGGAACTACCGCGATCATGCCATTTTGTACCGGACGAACGCGCAGTCGCGGGTGATCGAGGAAATTTTGATCAAATCGGATATCCCGTATCAGATCGTGGGCGGCATTAAGTTCTATGATCGCAAAGAGATCAAGGACTTGCTCGCTTACCTGCGCGTGCTGTCTAACCCGGATGATGACATTAGCTTGACGCGGATCATCAATGTACCTAAACGGGGCATTGGCGACACAACTGTAGCGAAGCTGGCAGATGCTGCAGCGCAGCGAGGGACTTCGATCTACCGCGTGCTTGAAGTGGTGGACGATCTGGGCTTTGCCGGGCGGACGCGGAATGCGTTGGTTGAGTTTTTTGACATGATTCATGGGTTGCACCAGATGGTTCCTTACCTGTCGGTTACGGAGCTGACGGAGAAACTGCTGGAAGTCACCCAATACCGGCTGGAGCTGCAAAATGAAAATACGCTCGAAGCCCGTTCGCGGCTGGAGAATATCGACGAGTTCCTGTCCGTGACGATGGAATTCGAGAACAATAATGAAGACAAGTCCCTGGTTTCCTTCCTGACCGATCTGGCGCTGATCGCCGATATCGACAGCATGAACGATAACAGTGACGCGGAGAAACCTAACGACGACGCGGTTGTGCTGATGACGATGCACAGTGCGAAGGGCCTGGAGTTCCCCGTCGTGTTCATCATCGGCATGGAGGAAGGCGTCTTCCCGCATAGCCGGGCGTTCCTCGACGACGAGGAACTGGAGGAGGAGCGGCGTCTGGCGTACGTGGGCATCACCCGTGCCGAGGAGAAGCTGTTCCTCTCGTGCGCGCAGATGCGCACGCTGTTCGGCCGCACGACGGCGAATCCGCCGTCCCGGTTCCTCGATGAAATCCCCGAGGAACTGAAGGAGGACGGCGGTCGCGTGCCGCGCGACCGCTACGGCCGAGGCGCCGGCGTGGGCGGCGCCTACAGCGGCCGCGGCTTCAGCAGCGCCGGCGGCGGCAACTTCGGCCGCCCGGCCACGGACGCGGCCGGCGGCTCGTGGGGCCGGTCCACGGCTGCGCCTAGCGGACCGGCCGGGCGCGGCACCGCCGCTCCCATGCGGAGCGGCGTGACCGTGACCGGCGGCGGCGCGTCCAGTGGCGCCGCCAAGACCGCCCCCGGCGATTTCAGCGCCGGGGACAAGGTCGCCCACGCCAAGTGGGGCGTGGGCACGGTCGTTGCCATCAAAGGCACCGGCAACGACACGGAGCTGCAGATCGCTTTCCCCGCACCGGTAGGGGTCAAGCGGCTGCTGGCCGGATTCGCTCCGATCACGAAGGTGGCCGACGGCGAGTGACTGATGGCGGATAACCGAGTATATTTGCCTCAATCCGGGGAAGGTTGAGGAGAATAGAGGTGGGGTGGGCTCCATCAGTAGAAAATAAGGGTAATTTATGTCCTTATGATCATTGAATCGGGCCTTCCTCGTGAAATAAGACCATTTTATGTTCTTATTTTGCTCCTATGGCCCAGATTTGCTTGGATTGGCTAGGGATAGCGCCATATTTTTCCCTTATTCCCCGCAAACTAGCGTATTCCCGATAAATAGCGGTAAAAAATACCCTTAAGATCATGGGCGGCACATAGTGCACTTGCCCCAATCGCTTAACCTACGGAGTGAACCCAATCGGGTTCCTCCGTTGCTATACATAACATACCTGCATGAAGGAGGGTTGTCCCTGCATGGATGCGATGCAAAGGATGGAGCAGCTCGTTGAGCAGCTGAACCGCTACAACTATCATTACTACACCTTGGACGAGCCGATCATCAGCGACAAGGAATACGACCAGTTGTATGATGAACTGACCGCGCTTGAGGCGGAGACGGGGATCACCCTGCCCGATTCGCCGACGGGGCGCGTGGGCGGCGAGCTGCTGGAGGGCTTCAAGCCACACCGCCATCTGGCTCCGCTGTGGAGCTTGGACAAAGCGCAAAACGAAGAGCAGTTGCTGAACTGGAACAACCGGGTTCTCAAGCTGATCGCCGACTACAACAGCAAAAACCCAACTACACCGCTGCCAGATCCGACCTACGTGGTCGAGCTGAAATTTGACGGGTTGACGCTCAACCTCACCTATACCGATGGACGGCTTGTTCAGGCGGCGACCCGGGGGAACGGTGTTGTGGGCGAGGGGATCTTGCCCCAAGTCAAAACGATCAAATCCGTGCCGCTGACCATTCCTTACCGGGATGGCACCATCGAGGTGCAAGGCGAAGGCATCATGAATTTGTCGGTGCTGGCCAAATATAACGAGACGGCGGCTGAGCCGCTGAAGAACGCCCGGAATGCCGCTGCCGGCGCTTTGCGCAACTTGAACCCGCGGACAACGGCGGAGCGCAAGCTCAACGCTTTTTTCTACAATGTGGGGTATTCGGACAACCTGAACTTCCAGGATCATCGGGAAATGATGGCTTTCCTTAAAGACAACCGATTTAAGGTGAACCCTTATGTCACCTACCATGACAGCTTTGACAAAGTGATCGAAGCGCTTCATGAAATCGTGGAAAAGCGCCCGACCCTCGATTACCTCATCGACGGAGCCGTCATCAAAATCACCGATATGCGCACACGCGAAGTGCTGGGATATACGGACAAGTTCCCGCGCTGGGCGGTGGCTTTCAAATTTGAAGCGGAAGAGACGACAACGATATTGGAGTCCGTCTCTTGGAACGTCGGGCGAACCGGGAAAATCACGCCGCTGGCCAAAGTCGAACCGGTGGAGCTGGCCGGCGTCACCGTCCAAAACTGTACGCTCAACAACATCGGCGATATCGAACGCAAAAACTTGAAGTACGCTTTGGGCACCCGCGTATTCATCCGTCGGTCCAACGATGTCATTCCGGAAATTCTCGGCAAAGTGCCTGACGAACCGGAAGGCGGAGAGATCATCTACCCTGAGGTTTGTCCGGCCTGCGGCACGCCGCTGGAGCAGCGGGGCGCGCATTTGTTCTGCAATAATCGCTTGGGCTGCAAACCGCAAATTGTGGCGCGGATTACGCATTTTGCTTCCCGCGACGCCATGGATATCGAGACGTTCAGCGAGAAAACAGCCGAGCAGCTGCACGATGAGCTGAACCTCCGCGAGCCGGCTGATCTGTATACGTTGACGTTTGATGATTTAATCAAGCTGGAGCGTTTTGGTGAAAAGAAAGCCAACAAGCTTCTCCAGGCAATCGAGGTGAGCAAAGGACGCGATTTGGCTTCCTTCTTGTTCGCGCTGGGTATTCCGAACACCGGCAAATCGACGACCAAGGTGCTGGCCGATCATTTTGGCAGCCTGGAAGCGGTGATGTCCGCTACAACGGAAGAGCTGACGGCACTGCCGGACATCGGCGGAATCGTGGCTGATAGCATTGTGAGCTTCTTCGCCGATCCGTTCTATCAGGCGGGCATTCGCAAAATGCTGGAGCTGGGGGTATCGCCGAAGGCGCCGGTCAAAGCCGCCGCGCCGGTGACGGACTCCTTCTTCTCCGGGAAAACGGTCGTGCTGACGGGCACGCTGCATCAGATGAGCCGGGATGAAGCGTCCGAACGGCTGGAGGCCTTGGGCGCCAAAGTGACCGGCAGCGTATCGAAGAAGACCGATCTGGTCATCGCTGGCGAGAAGGCCGGCAGCAAGCTGGCGAAAGCCCAGGAGCTGGGCATCCCGGTCATCGAAGACGAGAACGAGTTGATCCGGCTGTTAAACGAAAGCGAATAGAAATCAGAACGCATAGAGAGCTTACACCAATTCCTTTTCCTATCCCTGAGCACATCTGCGGACATCCGCGGGTGGGTTCGGGGATTTTTTTGCGGCCAGCGATCACAAAAGTGACGAGAATCATGGCAAACCAGCGGCGTTTTCTTCATCATAGGGCGGTGGACCGGAGGGTTCGATAGTTAAATATCATCATAAAAAGGATGGAGAACACATGAATCACGATGCGTTACAGTGGAAGCCTTCGCGCTTTAATGCGCACAGCGAAACCGATGACGGCGGACTGATGCTGTATAACAGCTATACCGGAGCAATTGCCGCTTGTTCGCCAGCCGAACGGAATCAAGTTCTGGAGTGGCTGACCCCGGCCGCACCCGTTCCTGAACCAGCGCCTCCATTGTACGAATCGTTGATTGAACAGGGGTTCCTTGTCCCTGGCGATACGGACGAAATGCGGCGCGCCTTGTTTCTGCATCACTCCATGCATGCGCAGGATGCGATGCATCTGGTTTTACTGGTGACAGAGGCGTGCAACTTCCGCTGCACCTATTGTTATGAATCGTTTCCTCGGGCAACGATGCGTGAAGAGGTGATCCGGGGGCTGGAGGCCTACATGGCTGAGCGTGCCCGCACATTGAGGCAACTGACGATCAGCTGGCATGGCGGAGAACCGCTGCTCGTCCCGCATGTCATTGAACGATTATCCCGTTCGTTCATGGCCGCCTGTGAGGCGAGCGGGGCGAGATATGGCGCGGAAATGTCGACCAACGGATATTATTTGACGCGTGATCGATTTGAGCAGATGCTGGATCTGCATGTCGAGCGGTTTATGGTGACCTTGGATGGTGAAGGGGAGACGCACAATGCCCGCCGCGGCCTGAACGGAGGCGGGGATACCTATCAAACCATCGTCAACAATTTAATGTCATTAAAAAAGGTAGACCGTCCGTTTGAAATCAATTTGCGTGTGAACTTCGATAACAGCAATTTAGAGGAGGTTTCCCGGTTCATTCCGGTGCTGCGCGATTTATTTGGGGATGACCCGCGATTTCAAGTCTATTTCCGTCCTGTAGGTTGCATGGGCGGGGAGAACGACCTCAATTTGCCGATATGCGACGAGCGGACGAAAGATCGCAGCATTTGGGCTTTCAACGAGCAAGCGATCGCTGAAGGGCTTACGGTCAGTTCGTTTATCTCGGATATTTTGCTGCCGACGGGGGCGGTTTGTTATGCAGCGAAGCCCAACTCTCTAATCGTTGGTTCGGACGGCATGTTGTATAAATGCTCGGTTGCACTGGAGCAGGATAATAACCGCCTGGGCCGGATTCACGAGGACGGTACGCTGGATCTCGATTATGACAAGCTGGCGCTGTGGACAACATCCGGCGAGGAGACGGATGAGAAATGCCAGGCTTGCTTCTTCCGCCCGGCTTGCCAAGGGAACCATTGTCCGCTGTACCGGATGCGGACGGGGAACCGCCCTTGCTCTTATGAGAAGCGTCAGATCAAGAAGACCTTGCGCACAATCTGGCTGCAGGCGCAGCGGGAAGCGATGGCTTCTGCTTCTGAAGCCTAGTTTTATTCGAGTGTTTAGTTCCTGTACACCCTAGCAAGGAGGTGATAGGCATGAAGGTCATCCGTTCCGCGGCTCAGCCCGCACACATTAAAACCGGACGACTCTCCAAATCCGTTCCGGGGAACCTGAGCTAATCATATCTTGCTCATCAATAGACCGATTCTCTAAGCAAAAACTGCTAAGAGAATCGGTTTTTTTTACCAGAATATGAAACTATCGATACTTGCATACGTTATTATGGTAGAGTCATCATTAAAAAACATTCATTTGGAGGTCGTAATGAAGAGGGAGAAGTTCATGAAGGGACTGCTGATTGTATTGGCCTGCATGCTGTTCGCAGGTTGTACCAGCCGCCCTGCACAGGAGAAGGAGCAGACGTCCAGCTTTAAAATCATGTATTGGGATGAGCAGTACTTTTTTCAGCAGTATGGTGATTTGTTTGCAATTAAACACCCAAACGTGAATATCGAAGTGGTCAACACGAACAGCATCTACAACAGTTCAAATGGCGAGCCGATCGATTATGAGAAAGCTTTCTCGGATTTCGTCGATAAGGAACAACCGGATGTCATCCTCTTGGATTCCAGCAACTACGAGAAGTTCGTGAACGACGGGAAGCTCATGGAATTAGATACGTTCATCGCGCGGGATAAATATGATACGGAGAGCATCTATCCGGCGCTCATCGAAATGCTGAAGGAGCAGGGCGGCGGCAAATTATACGGATTGGCCCCGACCTTTAGCGGCAACGCGATTTTTTATAATGCCGATTTGTTTGCGAAATATGGCGTCGAACTTCCACATGACGGGATGACCTGGCAGGAAATTCTCGACTTGGCGCGTCGCTTCCCAACCGAAGGGGATAAGGATACTCGCGTCTATGGGTTTGGAGTGCAGTACGGCATGTCCATGGAGAATTTAGCTTCGTACATCGCCTCCGCTCAGGGATTGCAGTTCTTGAATCCGGACACGATGAAGATCACGATCAATACGGATTCCTGGAAACAAACTTATAAGCTGGCGATGGATGCAATCGACTCCAAAGCGATTTATATTCCCGACGAAAATGGCTTCCAAGGCGGGACGATGGAAGAGTACTATAAGAGCCGGCCTTTCTTGATGGGGAGGGTGGCCATGTCTGTGGAAAGCACCTACATGTTGCAAGACCTGAAGCAAGCTCAAGAGGTGATCACAGATTACAAGCCTTTCCAGCTGGGAGTTGCTGCTGGGCCGGTGGATCCTGCCGATCCTCAAACGACACGGTCCGTGTACTTTAACGATATCTTCGCGATCCGGGCAAATTCGCCAAATGCGGATGCAGCATGGGAGTTTATCAAGTTTATCAATGGTGAAGAATTCGCTAAAGTTAAATCGCGATCGCTCAACAACGGATTGCTGTCCCGGATGGGGATTTCTACTGAATTTAACGGGGTCAACCTGGAGGCTTTCTATAAACTGAAGCCGAAGTTCGATTCGAATTCAAGCCGCGACTACGCGAAAATACCAGACGATTTCCATATGCAATACCGGCCGATTCTGGAGCGAGAGATCAAGCTTGCTCAGGAGAAAAAGAAATCGATTGATGAAGCATTGCAAACGGTACAGGACGAAGCCCAGGCGCTGTTGGACAAAGCGTTGAAAGACGAAACGGCCAAAAAGGGCTCCGAAGGCAGCGCGGAATCCGACGCGTCCGGAGTAACAACAGAGGGTGCGGAGACGTCCGAGAGCTCGGGTCAATAGTGGGGTGGCCTGGCCCCCATTCATTTTGAGGGTGATTCCTTGCGGAAGCAGGGATCGGCCCTCTTTTTTTGCGTAACCTGAAATTTCGGAAGATTGCCATCATTCCGGTCGATTGCTTGGGGTTTTGCGGGAGGGTTATATCGTATAATTTTCAAAAGAAAACGGTTGAGGAGAACGACATGCCAAATAAGCCAACAATGCCAAATGTGCCAAATGCAAAATGGGTCATCAACCTCCTGGTCTTCATCTGCTTTATGGATTTATTTATCCAGCTTCCGGTTATGGGACCTCTAGCGCTGAGCCTTGGGGCGAGTTCGTTTCAAATCGGGCTTGCCGTGGGGATGTACTCCCTGACCAATATGATAGGGAACATGCTGGCGGGGTTCTGGATCGACCGGTATGGAGGGAAAAAAGTTCTGCTCGCCGGTTTGGTTTCGACGGCCGGAATTCTGTTGCTGTACACGACGGTTCGGCAGCCTGCTGCGCTTTTGGCGGTTCGCGTCCTGCATGGGCTTGCCGGCGGTTTGTTGGTGCCGAGCGCATTTACGTTGGTATCGCGCGCAGCCCAGGCTCAGGCCCAGGGGCGATCCATGGCTCTTTCCGGTGCGGCGGTTGGTGTTGCTGCTATTTTGGGACCAGCTTTGGCCGGCATCATGAAAGCAAGTGCGGGATTGGACGGGTTGTTCGTTGTAGCTTCGGCCTTGCTTTTTTTGGGGGGAGCGCTGGTTGTGTTCGGAAAGCTTCGGGATGGCCGGGATCGGCCAGATGACCAGGACGCTTTCTCTATTAGTGCTGCCCAAGCGTTTATGGCTACGCTGCGCAATGAAGCAGCTGCTACGGCTTATTATGGTGCTTTTGCCTTGATGTTTGCTATGGGGGCACTGACGTATAGCCTTCCTCTTAAAGCGGAAGCGTTAGGCCTGCCCGCCCAAGCCGCCGGGTTGATGCTTAGCGTATTTGGTGTCGTGGCTATCAGCTTGTTTATTTTGCCCAGCAACCGTTGGTTTGATCGGGTATCGCCTCTGCGGTTATGCGCTGCGGGTGGGGGGATCGTAATTCTGTCGCTCTTGGCTTTGTCGATGATCGGGCAACAAGCGGGGATGTTTGCGGTTATGGCGGTTTACGGATTAGGCTTTGCGTTGCTCTTCCCTTCCTTAAATGCACTGCTCGTTGGGCATGTTCGTCCGGAACACAAGGGGAAGGCATTTGGAATGTTCTACGCCTTCTTCTCTTTGGGGGTTGTTGCAGGCTCGTCTGGGCTTAGTGCATTTACAGGCGATTATGATCTTGTCCTGCGCCTAGCCGCAGGTTTTCTGCTTGTGTCCTGCAGCGGAGTTGGCATTTGGGTGATCCGGCGGAGAAAGCGCGAATCAAGGGAAGCAAGTCCTTCGACTAACTCAAGCTTCTTGGTGAAATGACAGCTCACCATTGGAGAATATTTCATGTTGCAAAATGATTTCCGGCGTGATAAATTATTACTTGTCGCTTCGAACGACATGCTGTAGAAAAGCTTTACGAGCTGTCGAAAAAAGAAGTTGACATGATTCGACCAAATGAGTATAATAAATAACTGTTCGACAAAAACTGATTTTCACCTTCGGTGATTGCCGAACGCAAGCAAGTTCTTTGAAAACTGAACAAATGGAACGCGTCAATAAACTTAACGATTATTTATAATCGTCAGCATGATTTGAGCTAAGGCTCTTTCGAATAAAGCATTACC
>NZ_JALXVO010000021.1:0-77427 GCF_025151705.1 Paenibacillus sp. p3-SID1389
CCCACTTGTCTCGGTTGTCATAATCAATTACAATAGGGTAACGGATGTGATGCCTATGTCGCACAGTATGACTGGGTACGGTGGGGCCGTCAGATCGTATGGCGGTTACGTCGTCCAATTTGAAATCAAGTCCGTCAACCATCGGTATGCTGAGGTTGTTCTGCGGATGCCGCGGGAATGGACGTGCTACGAAGACGGACTAAGGCGCCTGGTTCAGCGCCATATCAAACGGGGACGCATTGATGTATACATCAGTAAAGAACGCGATGAATCCGGCACCCTTCCTTACGTATTAAACCGTCCGGTCGTCGAAGCGTACCTAAAGGCAGCGGGTGAGCTCGCCAAGCACTATGGTGTCGACGCGAAGCTAAGCGCCAGAGATTTGCTATCCCTGCCGGATGCCTTGACGACGCCCGAGGAAGCAGCCCCGGCCGGCAGTGCTGATCCCGGATGGGAACAGGTGCTGACCGAAGGCTTGGAGGAAGCGCTGATTGGGCTTTTAGGTATGCGGGAACGGGAAGGGAAGCATTTGGCCGCCGATTTGGGTGAGCGACTGCAGCGGCTGGAAGCGATCCACGGCGAAATGGTTCGGTTGGCTCCGGAAGTCGTGAAAGAGTACCGGAGCCGTCTGAAAAATCGGCTAGCCGAACTGTTGGAGGGGAACTACGACGAGCAGCGATTTGCGATGGAAGTGGCCGTGTTTGCAGACCGGTCTAACATCGATGAGGAGCTGATTCGGCTGAAGAGCCACTTCGAACAGTGCCGCAGTCTGCTTCAAGCTTATGAACCGGTAGGGCGCAAGCTGGATTTTCTCATACAGGAAATGAACCGGGAAACCAATACGATTGGATCTAAAGCCAATCATTTGGCTCTAGTCAACCTGGTTGTCGAGTTGAAGGCCGAGTTAGAGAAGATCCGCGAGCAGGCGGCGAATCTCGAGTAAGCCATCTACCCGGCGCCGGGTGAGTCAAGCAAATTAGGGGGAACTACCTGAATATGGCAATTAAACTTATTAACATCGGCTTCGGTAATATCGTATCGGCCAACCGGATCATATCGATCGTCAGCCCCGAGTCTGCGCCGATCAAGCGGATCATTCAGGAGGCGAGAGATCGCCACATGCTGATCGATGCTACATACGGGCGGCGTACGCGCGCGGTGATCATCACGGACAGCGATCATGTGATATTATCGGCGGTACAGCCAGAGACCGTCGCTCATCGTTTGTCCACCAAGGAAGAAGACAACGACGAATAAAATGGAGAGAGCTATGTCTAAAGGGTTACTTATCGTATTATCCGGACCGTCTGGCGTTGGCAAAGGAACAGTATGCACTGAGCTGCGCAAGCGGATGCCGGAGCTGGTTTATTCCGTCTCGGCCACCACACGGCAACCCCGGGCGGGGGAAGAGAACGGCGTCAATTATTTTTTCAAAACCCGTGAGCAATTCCAGGAAATGATCGAGAACGATCAGCTTCTGGAGTATGCGGAGTACGTAGGCAATTTTTACGGGACTCCCCGCGATTTCGTGGAGGAGACGCTGGCTGGCGGGAAAGATATCATTTTGGAAATCGAAGTTCAGGGGGCGCTCAAGGTTAAGGAGAAATTCCCTGAGGGCGTGTTCGTGTTCCTGCTTCCCCCGTCGCTTGATGAGCTGAAAGGCCGGATTCAAGGTCGGGGAACGGAGAACCAGGCGACGATCGATCACCGCATGAGCGTGGCGGCCCATGAGATCGGACTGATGGAGAATTATGATTACGCCGTCGTCAATGACGAGATCGATTTAGCTTGCCAGAGAATACAATCCATTATCATCGCTGAGCATTGCAGAATCCGAAAGTCGTGCTAGCTAACGCTTCATATGGCGATGAGTCCAAATAAGAAGAGGTGTTTTTGAACATGCTGTATCCATCGATTGACAAGATGCTTGGAAAAGTCGGCAGCAAATACTCTTTGGTTGTTGCGGCTTCCCGGCGCGCGAGACAGCTGCGCGAAGGCGAGAAGAGCGAACTGAAGCAACCGAAGTCGCACAAGCCAGTGGGCATTGCCCTCGAAGAGATCTACGGGGACTACATTAAGCTGAAACAAGATGACGTAGTGTCGGAAGAGATCAACAAAGACTAATTCCAGACTAACTCAGAGAACAAAGCATATACGAAAGGCCTCCGGGCTTCTTTTTACGACAACCGCGAGGTTGTTATTTTTTTCGTTTGGGGAAAGCGAGGGGTAGCGATGTTAACCGGCAAGAAGGTTTTATTAGGCGTGACCGGCGGCATTGCCGCGTTTAAAGCGGCATCCTTGTGCAGCAAGCTGGTGAAGGAAGGCGCGGAGGTCCGCGTCATTATGACCCAATCTGCAACCAAATTTATCACAGAGCTGACGATGCAGGCGTTATCGAAAAATTTCGTATACACCGATACCTTTGACGAAAAACACGCCGAATCCATCGCACATATTAATTTAGCGGATTGGGCTGATCTGGTGCTGGTCGCTCCGGCCACCGCAAACATCATCGGCAAAATGGCGGCGGGGATCGCAGATGAGATGCTCTCGACGACGCTGCTGGCGACCCAGGCGCCGATTATGCTGGCACCGGCGATGAATGTGCACATGTACGAGCACCCGGCGGTTGTCCGCAATATGGCGGAGCTGACGGCCCGCGGCGTCATGATGATCGAGCCCGGCGAAGGCCTCCTGGCGTGCGGATATGTCGGGAAAGGACGGATGGAGGAGCCGGAGACGATCGTCCGGGTGGTGAAGGATTATTTTGCACGGGAAGCTCGCATCGCGCAGAAGCCTTTGGCCGGCAAAAAAGTCGTCGTCACCGCGGGAGGGACCGTGGAACGAATTGACCCGGTTCGCTATATCACCAACGATTCCTCGGGAAAAATGGGCTTCGCCATCGCCAAAGCGGCGCAGCGCCTTGGTGCCGAGGTCGTGCTGATCGCCGGGCATACGCAGGTGGAGCCTCCGGTCGGCATTCCGGTTACCCGCGTACAGTCGGCTCAAGACATGTTTGAGGCGGTGCAGGCGGCATGGGCGAATACCGACATCCTCGTTAAGGCCGCCGCCGTAGCGGATTACCGGCCGAAGGAAGCGGCCGTACAGAAGATCAAAAAAACCGGGGATTCGCTTGTGCTGGAGCTCGTAAAAAACATCGATATCCTGGAGACCCTAGGCAAGCAAAAAACAACGCAGTTCCTGATCGGCTTTGCCGCCGAAACGGAAAATGTGGAGCAGCACGCCATGGATAAGCTGAAGCGCAAAAACTGCGATCTTCTGGTTGCTAACGATGTGACCGTGCAGGGAGCGGGATTTGGTTCCGAAACCAACATCGTGAACATCTACGACGCATCCGGCTTAGTTCGATCTGTGCCGCAGATGACCAAGGATGAGGTGGCGTTGCAGATTATGGAGCTGGCTGCCGAACGGTTGGCGGGAAATGACCGATGACCTACCGTATGGCCAAAGTGATTGTTGATGTGCCGAGCCGGGAAACCGACCGGCCTTTTGACTATTTAATCCCTGAATCGATGGCCGGCTGGATCGAGGTGGGCAGCCGGGTAGGTGTTCCGTTCGGGCGCCGTACGGTTCAGGGCTTTGTCGTGTCCTTACATGAGCAGCCGGAGATGGACCCGGCGCGGATGAAGCCGATTCAGGAATTGCTTGACATGATGCCGCCGCTGCCGCCGGACCTGGTGGAATTGGCGGAGTGGATGAGCCGCAAATATGCCTGCAGTCTGATTGCAGCGCTGCAAGCGATGATTCCAGCGGCACTGAAGGGCAAGGCCGAGCGGTATATTCGTGTGGCGGATGACGCAGCTGAAGAAGGGGCATTGACCGGGGCGGATGGACGGGCAGAAGGCGAAAACCATGCCTTTACGTTCCCACATTTGCTCACGCCTGAGGAAGAGGAAATTTTACGTTTCGTCCGGGCCTCCGATACCGTCACGATGAATCAGCTTGGGGCTAAATATCCGGAGGCTGCCGGCCTCATCAAAGATATGCTGGCCCGGGGCGTGCTGACGGAAAGCCAGGCGATCAAGGACAAGGTGCGCAAGAAGACGGTCAAAACCGTTGCTGCCGCTGTCAGCGGTCAGGCGGCGCAGGAGGCGCTCGCGTCGTTTGGCCCGCAGGCGCGCCGGCAAAAGGAAGTGCTGCAATACTTGCTGGAGGTTGGGTTGCCGCAGTCGCTTCAAGATGTCCTGTCGACGCTGCAGGTGACCGCCGGTACCGTGAAGAAGCTGGCGGAGAAGGGCTTTGCCGTCATCGAGGATGTCGAGGTGTTCCGCGATCCATACCAAGGCCGGCGCTTCCAACGCAGCGAGCCGCTGCCGCGCACGCCTGAGCAGGAGCTGGTGTACCGCCGTCTCGCGGAAACGCTGGACGCCCAGCGGCATGAAGTGTTCTTGCTGCACGGCGTGACGGGCAGCGGCAAAACCGAGGTGTACTTGCAGACGATCGAACGCTGCATCGCTTCGGGTCGTCAGGCGATCGTGCTCGTGCCGGAAATTTCGCTGACCCCGCAAATGGTTGAACGGTTTAAGGGGCGCTTTGGCGCGAAGGTGGCGGTACTGCACAGCCGCCTGTCCACCGGCGAACGGTACGACGAATGGCGCAAAATCCGCGAAGGCCGCGTGGAAGTGGCGATTGGCGCGCGCTCGGCCATCTTCGCCCCGTTCAGCCGGCTTGGTCTGATTGTGATGGACGAAGAGCATGAAACCTCCTACAAGCAGGAGGAAACGCCAAAATACCATGCCCGCGATGTGGCGGTGAGACGGGCCCGCCAGCATGGGGCCGCCGTGATTCTAGGTTCGGCCACGCCGTCGCTGGAAAGCTACCACGCGGCGCGTTCCGGAGGCGGCGAGTTCGGGGAGTTTGCCCCGATCCTGCTGGAGATGAAGCAGCGTCCGGCTGGCAGCCGGCTGCCCGGCGTTCAGATCGTCGATATGCGCGAGGAGCTGAAGGAAGGCAACCGCTCGATGTTCAGCCGCGCGCTGCATCAAGGCATTGCCGCCCGCCTGGAGCGCGGCGAGCAAACCGTGTTGTTGCTGAACCGGCGTGGGTATTCGACGTTTGTGATGTGCCGGACCTGCGGATATGTGGCGAGTTGTCCGAATTGCGACATCTCGCTGACCTATCATCAGAAGTCAAACAACCTGCGTTGTCATTATTGCGGTTATGCGGAAGCCGCACCGTCTGTTTGCCCGGAATGCGGCAGCGAGCATATCCGTTATTTCGGTACTGGAACCCAGCGGGTGGAAGGGGAGCTGGCCAAGCTGTTTCCTGGCATCCGCGTTATTCGCATGGACGTTGACACGACTAGCGAAAAAGGCGCCCATGAGAAGCTGTTGCAGGCGTTCCGCGAGAAAAAAGGCGATGTACTGCTAGGCACGCAGATGGTAGCAAAGGGGCTGGATTTTCCTGACGTGACGCTGGTTGGCGTAATCGCGGCGGATACGGCGCTGAATTTCCCGGATTTCCGTTCGGCGGAGAAAACGTTCCAGCTGCTCACGCAGGTTGCCGGCCGCGCAGGGCGGCACCAGCTGCCCGGAGAGGTATTTATCCAGTCTTACATGCCGGAGCATTATTCGATCGTACACGCCAGCGGCCACGATTATTTATCGTTTGTCCGCGAGGAGCTGAAGACGCGTAAGACGATGCATTATCCGCCGTACAGCCGGCTGATCCTGGTTACGTTGTCGCATGAGAAGCTGCCGCTGCTGCTGCGGATGGCTGAGAATTTTGCCGGCGACCTGCGGGCGAAAGCCCAGCGCCAGGGATGGTTCGGCAGCCTGGACCGGTTCGTGCCGGCGGCGCTGGACATTCTTGGCCCGGTAGCTTCGCCGATCCCGCGTATCAAGAACCGCTATCGGATCCAGTGCATGGTGAAATACCGCGGCGACCTTGATGCGGTGAGCCTGGTCCAGGAGACAGCAGCGGCGACGCTGGACCAATGGCGCGATGCATTGCTTCAGATCAGTATCGATGTCGATCCGCAAATGCTGATGTAAGCACGGAAGAAATGATCCATTTTTCATCCGCTAGCATATATTTGGGATAAAATAGGGAAAGAGCAAAAGAAACTATGAAAGTGAAGACGGGAAAGGGAGTGCCATCATGGCGATTCGGATTATTGTTAAGGAACCGGATGAAGTGCTACATCAGGTAGCTAAAGAAGTGAAGAAGATTACGCCTAATATTCAAAAACTGTTGACGGATATGGCGGATACGATGTACGACGCGGAGGGCGTAGGTCTGGCTGCACCGCAAATCGGCATCCTCAAGCGGGTGATCGTGGTTGATGTCGGCGATGAGCACGGGCTGATTGAGCTGATCAATCCCGAGATCGTGTCCAAGGAAGGCGAGCAATTCGGACCGGAAGGCTGCCTCAGCATTCCGGGGTATCGCGGAGATGTTCGCCGTGCCATGACCGTCACCGTCAAAGGGCTGGACCGCAATGGCAACGAAGTGACTTATACGGGCTCCGAGCTGCTGGCGCGCGCGTTCCAGCATGAAATCGACCATCTGAACGGCGTATTGTATACGGACATTGCGGAAAGAGTGTACGAGATTACCCCTGAGGGTGAAGAGAAGGAGTGAACAGCGCCCGATGAATATCGTATTTATGGGGACGCCAGCGTTTGCGGTGCCTTCGCTGGAAGGACTGCTGCGCGAAGGGTACAACGTCGTAGGCGTGGTCACGCAGCCGGATCGGCCGCAGGGGCGCAAAAAAGTGCTGACGCCAACGCCGGTCAAGGAAGCCGCTTTGCGTCATGGGCTTCCCGTGCTGCAGCCGGCGCGGATGCGTGCGCCGGAGGCGGTGGCCGTGGTCGCCGCTTTGCAGCCCGATTTGATCGTCACTGCGGCGTACGGGCAAATTCTGCCGAAGGGCGTGCTGGACCTGCCGAAGTACGGCTGCCTGAACGTGCACGGCTCGCTGCTGCCGAAATACCGCGGCGGGGCACCGATCCAACGGGCGATTATGGGCGGCGAGAAAGAAACGGGCATCACCTTGATGTACATGGCCGAGGGGCTTGACACCGGCGATATGATCGCCAAGACGGTGGTGCCGATCGACGATGAGGATACGTCGGGGACGTTGTTCGAGAAGCTGAGCGAAGCCGGGGCGCGGCTGCTGCTGGAGCAGCTTCCGCTGATCCTTGAGGGTAAGGCGGAGCGGATTCCGCAGAACGATGCGGAAGCGACTTATGCACCAAATCTGACACGGGAGGATGAGCGCATCGATTGGAGCGCGACCTCGCGGCAAATTTATGATCGCGTGCGGGGGCTGGTGCCTTTTGCCGGCGGGTTTACGACTTGGAACGGTGAGGTATTTAAGGTTTGGGCGGTGGCCAAGCCTGCGGAGGCAGGAACTTCTGCGGGCGGGGCCGCGTCGACGTCTGAACCAGCGCCGGGGACGGTGCTTGAGCTTTCGTCACAGGGCATCAAAGTGAAAACCGGGGACGGCGCGGTATGGCTGACTCGGGTTCAGCCCGCAGGCAAGAAGGCGATGGAGGCCAGCGATTTCATTCGCGGCGGCGTGATGCAAGTCGGGACGGTCTTGTCATGAGCGGCGCAGGAAAGCGGCCGGGTTTAGGCTCGGGCGGAGGCAAGGGACCTGGAACCGGTGCGAAAGCAGCTGGACAAGCCAGCCGCGGCCAGGGTTCGGTTCAGCCGTCTGGCACGCCTTCATCCTGCGGGGGCGGCCGAAATCAGGCGGCTGCGTCGGCCCGCAGCGTAGCGCTGCAGGTGCTGACCGCCGTTGAGCAGGAGGGCGCCTACAGCAATCTGCTGCTCAACGGGGCGCTGCAAAGGTCCGGATTAACCGGACCGGATGCAGGTCTTGCAACCGAGCTGGTCTACGGCACCATTCAGCGGCTTAACACGATCGATTATTTTCTCGAGCAGTTTGTGACGAAGGGGCTGGCGAAATTAGCGCCTTGGGTGCGAAATCTGCTCCGGCTCAGCTTCTATCAGCTGCAATATCTGGACCGGATCCCTCCGCATGCGGCCGTGAACGAAGCGGTGAACCTGGCGAAACGCAAGGGACATCAGGGGATTTCCGGCATGGTGAACGGTGCGCTTCGCAACGTGCTGCGCCGCAAAGAGGAGCTGCGTTTGCCGGAGGGGCTGGACCCTGTGCAGCGCATCGCCCTGGAGCATTCCCATCCGGAATGGATGGTCGCGCTCTGGATCCAGCAATACGGCGAATCTGCCGCAGAAGCGATTTGCCGTGCCAACAATGAGCCACCTTCGGTCAGCGTTCGGGTTAATCGCACGAAAGCGAGCCGGGACGAGGTGCTGCGCCTCATGGAAGAGCAAGGGCTGCGAGCCTCGGCCTCGCCGATCTCGCCGGACGGCATTGTGGTCCACAGCGGCGGCAATATGGCGCTGACCTCCTGGTACCGGGAAGGCTTGATTTCCGTACAGGACGAAAGCTCTATGCTCGTTGCCGAAGCGTTGGATCCGCAGCCGGGGATGAATGTACTGGACTGCTGCGCTGCGCCCGGCGGCAAGACATGCCATATCGCTGAGATCATGGAGGGCCGCGGCCGGGTGCTGGCGAACGACATCCATCCGCACAAGGCGAAGCTGATCGAGGACCATGCCAAGCGGCTAGGGCTGGACAACGTGGATACGTTATCGGGCGACGCCCTGCAACTCGCGGAGCGGCTGAAGGCAGCTTCCTTCGACCGGATTTTGCTGGACGTTCCTTGTTCCGGACTTGGCGTGATCCGCCGCAAGCCGGATTTGAAGTGGGCGAAGAAGCCGGAGGACGTGACGGAGATCGCCGGCGTCCAGCGGACTTTGCTCGACTCGGTGAGCGGGCTGCTGAAGCCGGGCGGCTTGCTCGTCTACAGCACTTGCACGATTGAACCGCGCGAAAATACCGAGATGGTCACCTCCTTCCTGAGCCGCCATCCGGAATTCGAGCTGGCGGATGAGCCGATAAGCTGGAAGGAACGCGGTGCTTTGGCAGCTGCCGCTGGGCGGGTCGAGGCTGGGCTGCAGATTTTGCCTCAGGACGCCCATTCGGACGGATTTTATATTGCTCGACTCCGCAGGAAGTTGATAGAGAAGGATTGACATGACAAGGTCAAGCAGCCGCTCGAAACGGCGGGCTTGGCCTTTTTGCGCCGCTGCGGTGGGAAGGTCGACTTTAGTCGGAAGTCAATTTATGATAAAATGGGAAGAATGAGTGGGCAACTTTTCAAAATAGATATGGACAGGTGTGTGAAAATGAAACCTTTTATATATGATTATACGTTGGAAGAATTACAGGAATGGGCCGTATCGCAGGGAGAACCTGCGTTTCGCGGCGGACAGATCTTCGATTGGCTGTACGTGAAACGCGTCAGCTCCTTCGATGAGATGACCAACCTGTCCAAGGCGCTTCGGCAGAAGCTGGCTGACGAATTTGCGTTCGTTACGCTGCAGGAGATTACGAAGCTGGAATCCAAGGACGGAACGGTGAAGTTCCTGTTCGGGCTGCATGATGATCATGCTATTGAAACGGTCATTATGAAGCATAACTACGGCAACAGCATCTGCGTGACCACCCAGGTCGGCTGCAAGGTCGGCTGTACGTTTTGTGCCTCGACATTAGGGGGGCTGAAGCGGAATCTGACGCCGGGAGAAATCGTCGCCCAGGTCGTGCAGGCGCAAAAGATTCTGGACGCCAAAGGCGAACGCGTCAGCAGCATCGTGATCATGGGGACCGGCGAGCCATTTGAAAACTATGATGCCACGATGAAATTTTTACGGATTATGATCCATGAAAAGGGCTTGAACATCGGACAACGGCATATTACTGTATCAACGAGCGGGATTGTCCCGAACATTTACCGGTTTGCGGACGAGAACACGCAAATTAACTTGGCGATCTCGATCCATGCGCCAAATGATGCGCTCCGCTCGAAGTTGATGCCGGTCAACCGGCGCTTTCCGTTTGACGACGTGATGGAGGCGCTCCGCTACTACATCGCCAAAACCGGCCGCCGCATTACGTTCGAGTACGCGCTGATCGGCGGGGTGAATGACCAGCCGGAGCATGCGGAGGAACTGGCCGACGTGATCAAGGATATGCTTTGCCACGTCAACTTGATTCCGGTCAACTATGTGCCGGAGCGCAAATACGTGAGAACGTCGCGTAACGATATTTTTAAGTTTCAGCGCATACTGGCGGATAAAGGCATCAATGTGACGATCCGCCGGGAGCAAGGCCATGATATTGCCGCTGCCTGCGGACAACTGCGGGCGAAGCACATGGAGTCTGGTGCGAGGTGAGCGAATGTGATGAATTGTGTGTTTGTAAGTGATGTGGGACGAGTCCGTTCCGTCAATGAAGATTGTACCTGGGTGGACCAGCTGGAATCCGGATACACGCTGGCGATTGTTGCGGACGGAATGGGCGGCCATCAGGCTGGAGACATTGCCAGCCGCATGGCGGTAGATACCATTACCGAGGATTTGGTATCGCTGCCGGCAGGGTTGTCGGCGGAGGCTTGCGGGGAAGAATTGAAGAAGGCGATTCTTCACGCGAACGAAGCCGTATTCCGCAAAGCGTCAGAGCATGTGGAGTACCATAGCATGGGCACCACAGTTGTTGCGGGGATCTTCGCAGGTCGCGACGGCGTGATCGCCCATATCGGTGACAGCCGGGCCTACCATTTCCGGCAGGGCCAGCTCGTCCAACTGACGGATGACCACTCGCTGGTCAATGAGCTGCTCAAGAACAACCAGATCAGCGCGGAGGAGGCGACGGTGCATCCGCATCGGAATGTCGTAACCCGCGCGCTGGGAACCGATGAGCAAGTTGAGGTCGACTTGAACCGTGTGTCGTTGGAGCCGGGGGATATTTTGCTGCTCTGCAGCGACGGTCTCAGCAACTACGTAACACCGGAACAAATGGCTCTGACGCTAGGATCAGAAGATCTTGGGTTACAGGGCCGGGCCGACCAATTGCTCCAGCTGGCGCTGAACGCAGGAGGCGACGATAACATTAGCGTTGCTCTGCTGGAACAACATGAGGATGCCGGGTCGGGCAAAAAGGAGTGGAATTCATGATCGGACACGAATTGGGCGGTCGTTATCAAATTATCGAGAGGATCGGCGGAGGGGGCATGGCGCTTGTCTACAAAGCGCAGGACCTGCTGCTGAACCGCTACGTGGCCATCAAAGTGCTGCGTCAACAATTTGTGAACGACGAGGAATTTATCCGGCGTTTCCGCCGGGAGGCGCAGTCTGCTGCATCCTTGTCGCACCCGAATATCGTCAGCGTGTATGACGTTGGACAAGATGATGAGATCCATTACATCGTGATGGAATACGTTGAAGGGCAGAATCTCAACGAAATTATTAAGGAGCGGGCCCCGCTGCAGGTTGAAGAAGCCGTTCGCATTGCGTCGCAAATCGCCGATGCGCTGGACCACGCCCATCATAACCAAATTATTCACCGGGATATCAAACCTCATAACATATTGATTGGACGAAACGGACGCGTCAAAGTGACCGATTTCGGGATTGCCCGTGCCGTCACGTCGGCGACCATTACGCAAACCGGCTCAGTGGTGGGCTCGGTGCATTATTTCTCGCCGGAGCATGCGAAAGGCGTAGCCACTGGGGAGAAATCCGACCTGTACTCGCTGGGGATCGTGTTGTACCAGATGCTGACCGGTCGGTTGCCGTTCCTTGGTGAAAGCCCAATCAGCGTAGCATTAAAGCATTTGCAGGAGCAATTCGATGAGCCGCGTATGGTGAATCCGATGATTCCGCAAAGTGTGGAGAACATCATCTTGAAATCGATGCGGAAAAATCCGAACGAACGCTACCAGTCTGCCAAAGAGATGCTGCGCGACCTGGAAACCTGCTTGTTGCCGGAACGAAGAATGGAATCGAAATTGGCCTTTATAGATGATCATGACGAAGACAGCACGCGAATCATTCCGGCGATCCGTCCGCAGCATCAACCTCAAGGTGTGGCGGCAGGGCCGTCCAAACTGTCCCGCGACAGCGGAGCGGCGATGGTGGAGGAACGGGAGAGCGCTCCTAAGAAAAAGGCTTGGAGCAAGCCGGCGCTTTGGGTCAGCCTGACGCTGGTCGTCCTGCTTGCCTTGGCCGGCGTTGCCTGGTACGTGACGAAATTGGTGACCGTCCCAGAAGTCGCGGTGCCAAACGTGCTTAATCTGCACGAGGAACAGGCGATTCAGACCCTGACCGATAAAGGGATTGCCGTTGGGGAGATCACCCGGGAATACAAAGAAGGCGTGGACGAGGGGATCGTCTATGAGCAGAGCAAGCCGGAGGGGACGATGGTCAAGGAAGGCTCAGTCATCGACTTGAAGGTGAGCACGGAGAAGCCGCTGGCAAAAATGCCGGCATTAACGGGAAACTATGATGATGCGCTGCAGCAGCTGAAAGAGCTTGGCGTAGACGAGGCCCGCGTGCGGAAAGTGGAGGAAAACAACAGCGAGATTGAGCCAGGCATGATCATCAGCCAATCGCCGGAAGCCGGAGAGGAATTTGATCCCGAGACGGATACGATCGTGCTGAAGGTCAGCAAGGGACCGTCTGAGGTGAAAATGCCGGACCTCGTGAACAAGACGCAAGCGGAAGCGGAAAAATTGATCCGAGACGCAGGGCTGGTGCTGGCTGAAGACGGAATCAAAGAGGAATCGAGCTTTGAGGTCGAGGCGGGCAGAGTAACGAAACAGTGGCCTTATGCCCCGGACGACCTGGTGGTGCCAGGCTCGAAAGTGACGTTGTTTATCAGCACCGGTTATCCGCAGGAAGCGATCAACTATACGTTCCAAGTACCGGCTGCACCTGCACAGGAAGGCCAAATCAGCAAATATACGATCGTGTATGGGGATGCTCGTGGAGAAGGGCGCGAATGGGGCACGCAAAAGGTAGGCAAACCGCAATACCTGTCGGTTGACCTGGTTCTGGCGCCGAACAAGAACGGTTACGTGACAGTAACGCGCGACGGCGTCTTGCTGGATACTTACCCGATCTCGTACATCGATGCGAAGCAAGGAACTGTACCTGTGCCGCAATTCCCGGATCAAGGCGGTACGGAAGATGAGGACACAATGGACATGAACTCGGGTGATAATCCACCCGATACCGGCATGATCTTATCCGGTAAGCTGGCTTCGCTCCAGAATGAGCAAGGCGCAGCCCAAGGTAAAGGAAAGGCGGGTAAACGAAACAAACATGGCAATGGCAATTAAGTCAGACCGATATGAAAGCGAGGCCGGCGGATATGCCTGAAGGCTTGATTGTGAAGGCATTAAGCGGATATTACTACGTGAAGCCGGCGACGGCACAGGACGGGGCAGCGGATGCTTATATCCAGTGCCGCGGACGAGGGATTTTTAAGAAGAAAGGCATTACTCCCTTGGTAGGCGACAGGGTGGTCTATTCCCCCACCGAAAACGGGGAAGGCACCGTGGACGAAATCCTGCCAAGGGAAACCGAGCTGATCCGTCCGCCGATCGCCAACGCCAAGCTGGCGGTGCTGCTGTTCTCCCTGCGGGAGCCGGATCTCAATTTGCAGCTGCTGGACAAGTTTCTGGTGCATATCGAGCACGCTGGTCTGCAAGCATTGATCTGCCTCACCAAGGAGGATTTGCTGGAGGAGGACGGGGCGGAAGAAACTCCCGAAATCATTCGCCAGGTCAAAGCAATGTATGAATCAATCGGCTATGAGGTCATTGTCACCAGCTCCGTGACCGGGATGGGAACCGAGGAGGTAAAATCCCGTTTGGCTGGGGAGATCAGCGTCTTCTCGGGGCAGTCGGGGGTCGGAAAATCCTCGTTGCTTAACGCGATGCTCGGGTTATCGCTGGAGACAAGTGAAATCAGCCTCAAGCTGGGCCGGGGACGTCATACGACGCGGCATGTCGAGCTGATTGAGCTGGAGAACGGTGGTTACGTGGCTGACACCCCGGGCTTTAGCCAGCTGGATTTTCTCGAGTTAGGGATCGAGGAGTTATCCAGCTGCTTCCGGGAATTTGCCGATTACGCGGAGGGCTGTAAATTCCGCGGCTGCAGCCATTTGCATGAGCCGGGCTGCAAGGTCAGAGAGGCTGCGGACAATGGAGAAATCGCCGCCAGCCGTTATGAGCATTATGTACAGTTCTATGAAGAGATGAAGGACAAGAAGCGGAGGTATTGACGTCATGAGCAACAACATCTATATCGCGCCGTCGATTTTGTCGGCGAATTTCGCCAAGCTGGGCGAGGAGGTCGCTGACGTAGAGCGGGGAGGCGCTGACTGGCTGCATGTGGACGTGATGGACGGCCATTTCGTCCCGAACCTGACGTTTGGTCCGCTGGTGCTGCAAGCGATTGCTCCGCAGACCAAGCTGCCGCTGGACGTCCATCTGATGATCGAGAAGCCCGAGGAATATATCCCGGCCTTTGCCAAAGCGGGCGCGCATCTTATCACCGTACATGCGGAAGCTTGCGTGCATCTGCACCGGGTGCTGCACCTGATTAAGGAGCAAGGGGTTAAGGCGGGCGTGGCGATTAATCCAGCCACACCGGCTTCGGCCGTTCGCGAGGTGCTGGAGGACGTCGATCTCGTACTTGTGATGACGGTAAATCCCGGCTTTGGCGGACAGGCGTTTATTCCGGGAACGCTGCGCAAAATTCGGCAGCTGAAGGCCTGGAAGGATGAGCTGGGCTTAAACGATTTGCGGATTGAAGTGGACGGCGGGATCGCCGCTGCGACGGCGCCGCTGGTTGTAGAAGCGGGAGCGGATGTGCTGGTTGCCGGCAATGCGGTGTTTGGCCAAGCTGACCGGCGTGCTGCGATGGCAGAAATCCGCGAGAGCCTGGCCGGATTGGCATAGGCGCTTCAAGATGCGCATACATTGGTTACATGAGCGAAGGTTCTCATGTAGCCTTTTTTTTTGTGGCGGGAATACACGAGTAAATGACATCAAACATAGAATATGGGTGAAGGCATGAGCACGATGGGGAGGGTGAACGATGAAATTTTACACATTCAAGCTGCCTAAGTTTTTGGGAGGATTCGTTAAGGCGGTACTGAACACGTTTCACAAGAACTAGCGGGCGGGGCCTGAGAACCCGCCCCAAGCAGCGGAAGAGCGCGCCTGGCGGTTCCCGCCATCAAGGATTGCTTGGGCCGCTGACTTCAAGGGAAAAAGCGCAGTAAAAAAGCACCTCCATAGGAAAAGGTGCTTTTTGTCTATAATTCGTCCCGTCTGTTACACGCGGGTCACTTTACCGGATTTCAAAGCCCGAGTGCTAACGTATACGCGTTTCGGTTTGCCGTCTACCAAGATCCGGACCTTCTGCACGTTTACGCCCCAAGAGCGCCGATTGCGATTGTTTGCGTGAGATACATGGTTACCGCTGCCTGGCTTCTTGCCAGTCACATAACATTTGCGAGCCATTCATTACACCTCCTGTTCCAGATACACCTGTCTTGAAAATAACACTAACAATACAATATCACGGTTATTGACAATACTTAAATATAATATCACAGTAAAAAAAGCTCCGTCAACAGCTATTGACGTTCGACTCTTTTATTTATTTCTCTCTGGTCTTATAGTACAATATAGTTTAGTCCATAATAATTTCTATGGAAGGAGTGAGATAGGCGTGGCTGTAAATCTTACGACCAAATATGGACGAATCGATATTTCGGAGGAAGCCATTAAGGTGATCGCCGGATCGGCCGCCATGGAGTGTTATGGACTGGTTGGAATGGCAAGCCGAAAGCAGTTGAAGGACGGCATTGCCGAATTGCTGGGGCGCGAGAATTTGGCCCGGGGTGTGGAAGTGAACCTGGATAATCATCGATTAGCTATTTATCTTTATATTATAGTCAGTTATGGCACGAAAATTTCCGAGGTCGCACACAACATACAGCTCAAAGTGAAATACGTACTAAGTGAAATCGTTGGACTCGAAGTGGATCAGGTGAATATCGTAGTCCAAGGTGTACGCGTATCAAGCTAGGAAGGGGAATTTTCATTGAGTAAGCGTTCTTTAACTGGAACAGATTTCACCGCTATGGTATTGGCAGGCGCAAAGCGGCTGACAGAGCATGCTGAGCACGTCAATTCCCTGAACGTATTCCCGGTACCCGATGGGGACACCGGAACGAATATGAATTTGACGATGACCGCCGGCGTAACGGAATTGAAAGATCACGGAACCGGGGGTTTGGGCAGCAGAGCAGCCACTTTATCCAAAGGCCTGTTGATGGGCGCACGCGGGAATTCCGGCGTGATCTTGTCCCAGCTGTTCCGCGGCTTTAGCCGTTATGCTGCATCATTGGAAGAGATGAATGCAGCTCAATTTGCCGCCGCTCTACAAAGCGGGGTAGATACCGCTTATAAAGCGGTCGTCAAACCGGTGGAAGGCACGATCCTGACGGTGGCGAAGGAAGCCGCCAAGCATGCCGTCTATTATTCGCGCAGAACAACGGATATCACGGAATTGATGAGCGAGGTGCTGGCCAAAGCGAAGGAAGCGCTCGCGAATACGCCGGAGCTGTTGCCGGTGTTGAAACAGGTTGGCGTCGTGGATTCGGGCGGTCAAGGACTTGTTTATATTTATGAAGGATTTTTACAATGGCTGCAAGGCGGCGCCAGCAGTGAAGCCGCAGCGACATTGGGACAAGCCCCCGCACCAGTTGCCAAACCAGAGCAGCGTGCTCAAACGGCCGTACCGGTGCATGCTCCAGCTTCGGCACAGGCCAAGCTCGAAACAGAGGATATCGAATACCTCTATGACATGGAATTTTTCATTAATCGAAAAATCGGTGAAATCAAGGATGCTGTTTTTGACGAGGATCAGTTCCGGAAAGCGCTTTCGGTCAATGGGGATTCGATTATCGTGATCGCGGACGACGAGATCATCAAAGTCCATGTCCATTCCAAAACGCCGGGCGACGTGCTGAATCTGGCGCTGCGTTACGGTGAAATTACACAAATTCATATCTTGAACATGCGTGAGCAGCACCGGGATCTGTTGATTGCAGGGATGGATGCCGCGCCGCCGATGCCGGAGCTGTTCGCCGAAATTCCGGCAGAACCGGCCCAACCGGTGGATCCGGCAGGGATTCCTGCGGATGAGCTGGCGCCTTATGGCTTTATCGCCGTTGCTTCTGGAGACGGGATTTCGGAAATTTTCAAGAGCTTAGGTGTGGATGTCGTCCTGTCCGGCGGGCAGACGATGAACCCAAGCACTGAAGATTTCGTGAAGGCGATCCAATCGATTTCGGCTCAGCACGTGTTTGTCCTGCCGAATAACTCGAATATTATTCTGGCTGCGCAGCAGGCACGTGATTTGCTTGAAGGGGAGCGCAGCGTGACGGTTATCCCAAGCAAAAGCATTCCTCAGGGGATTGCCGCAGCGTTTGCTTTCCAAGAAGAAGAAAGCGTGGAAGCCAACGCGGATAATATGCAGAACGCGGTGCAACACGTGAAGACGGGCCAAGTGACGTATGCGGTCCGCGACACGATGTTTGATGATTTGGAGATTACGGCAGGCCATTATATCGGTATTGCAGATTCTAAAATCGTGGCCACCGAAGAGGGCTTGCTGGAAACGAGTCAGGGCTTATTAGCCAAGATGCTCACTGGCGGCGATGAAATCGTGACGGTGCTGGCCGGTGAAGAAGCTGACGAAGAGATGACGAATGCGCTGGTGGCCTGGATTCATGAGGAGTATCCCGACGTCGAGGTAGAGGTCCATAACGGCGGGCAACCGATTTATTATTATCTGTTTTCGGTAGAATCCTAATCCCCATGAGAGGATGAAGATGCTTATGAATCAGGCTATCATTATTGCCGACAGTACGGCGGATATCCCGCAGGCGACCGTTTCGGAATACGGCATTCATATCGTACCGATGCGGCTGGCCTTCGGGGACCAATCTTATCTCGAAGGCATCGACATCACCGCGGAAGAGTTCTACGATAAATTGAGCAAATCGAAGGAACTGCCTACCACTTCGCAGACCTCGCCGTCTCAGTATGTGGAGGTTTACCGCAACTTGCTTGCTGCCTATCCCGGATCACCGATCATTTCGATCCATATCTCCTCAGGGATGAGCGGAACCTATCAATCCGCGGTGCTGGCGAAGGAGATGCTGGAAGAAGAGCTGGGTCATTCGGTAGATGTCACGGTCATTGACTCGCTGTGCGCGTCCTATGGCTTCGGCCTGCTGGTTGTACATGCCGCACGGCTGGCGAAGCAAGGGGCTTCGGTCGAGGAAATTCGAGCTGAGGTTGAGCGGCTCGGGAAGGCGCGTCGGTTGTATTTTCTCGTTGATACGCTGGAATACTTGCAAAAAGGCGGACGGATCGGTAAAGCCGCGGCAATCCTGGGCAACCTGCTGAACATTAAGCCGATCTTGTCGGTGGACCAGGAGGGCGTGATTTACGCTGTCGATAAAGTTCGAGGCCGCAAGAAGGCTATGGCCCGCGTCATCGAGTTGTTTGTGAATGATTTTGCCGGGGTGAAGGACATTAACGTGGCCGTTTGCGATTGCGTGAATCCGGAAGGCTCCGAGGAGATCCTGGCTCTGCTGCGGCAGCACTTTACGTTGCATGAGGTTGTCCGCAACAGCATCGGTGCCGTGGTTGGCACGCACGTAGGTCCGGGGACCGTGGCGACGTTTATTTGGCCGGCGAAGTGATGTTTGGAAGTTGCGGTGTGGGTGCGGTTGTGGCTGTGGTTGTGGCTGTGGTCCGTGGCCGTGGCTCTGGACGATTTTAACGGAACTGAGGGCCCTTATTTGACCATTTCCCGGCGATTTCCCGGTGTAACGGAACTCAGAGACCTTATTTGGCTCGAAAGGCTGATCATAAGCTGCTAAAGCTCCAAATAAGGTCTTTCCGTTCCGTTAGCCACAGTAATCGCTGCAAAAAGGATAAATAACGTCTCTCAGTTCCGTTAGGCTGCTGTCCGGGTTGCGTCTGAACTACGTGATCCGAAGATGCGTTTTTGAACTACCTCTATAAAGTGAGGGGATGAAGTTGGATTTACATCACATCCCCGTAAAGCAAGTCAGCGGCGTGAGCGCTCTTAAACAAGAAGAGCTTCACGCCTTTGGCATCTTTACGGTGAATGATTTGATTGAATATTATCCGTTCCGGTACGAGGATTACCGGCTGCGCTCCTTGACGGAAGTGAAGGATGGGGATAAGGTGACGGTGCAGGCCCAAATCATGGGTCTTCCGGTACTGCAACGGTACGGGCGGAAATCCCGCCTGACCTGCAAAATGATCGCCGATGACTGGATGTTTACGGCGACATGGTTCAACCGTCATTTCCTCAAGGATCAGCTGACGACGGGACGGGAGATTATCCTGACCGGCAAATGGGACATGCGCCGCAGCCAGCTGACGGTGTCGGAGTCGGAGTTCCCCGACCGCGGGACGCTCCGCAGCGGCAGTTTGCAGCCGGTCTATTCCGTAGGCGGCAAAATTACGCAGCAATGGATGCGTAAGACGATTGGACAAGCGTTGCAGCAATACGGGGAGATGATCCCGGAGATCCTGCCGCCCGAACTGCTTCGCAAATATGGGCTGATGCCCCGCAAGACGGCGATTTTGCGGCTGCACCAGCCGCAGGACAGCGAGGAGGGACAGCAGGCGCGGCGCCGCATGGTGTACGAGGAGCTGTTCTTGTTCCAACTCAAGCTGCAGGCGTATCGAGCGATGAACCACGAGCGGATGGACGGGGTAGCGCATGTGGTTGATAACGCCACGATTCGGGAATTTGTGCGTAGCCTGCCGTTTGAGCTGACCGATGCCCAGAAGAAGGTGGAGCTGGAAATTCTAAAGGATATGCGATCACCCTATTGCATGAACCGGCTGCTGCAAGGCGACGTCGGTTCCGGCAAGACGGTAATCGCCGCCATCGCCTTGTACGCGGCGGTGAAGTCCGGGCACCAGGGCGCCTTTATGGTGCCGACGGAAATTTTGGCCGAGCAGCATATGCGCTCACTGTCCCGGCTGTTTGAGCCGTTTGGCATCACGGTCGGTCTGTTGACCGGCAGTGTGACGGGGCGCAAACGCAAGGATTTGCTTGGCTCGCTGCAAATGGGGCTCACCGACATCGTGGTTGGTACGCATGCGTTGATCCAGGAGGACGTGTTTTTTCGGTCGCTGAGCCTGGTGATTACCGATGAGCAGCACCGGTTTGGCGTGAATCAGCGCAGCATTTTGCGGCGCAAAGGCTTTAACCCGGATGTGCTGACGATGACGGCGACGCCGATTCCGCGCACGCTGGCGATTACCGCCTTTGGCGATATGGACGTATCCACCTTGTCGGAGCGTCCGAAGGGGCGCAAGCCGATCACGACCTATTGGGTGAAGCACAGCATGATGGACCGCGTGCTTGGCTTTATTGAGCGGGAGGTGTCGCAAGGCCGGCAAGCCTACGTCATCTGCCCGCTGATCGAGGAGTCGGACAAGCTGGACGTGCAGAACGCGATCGACTTGTACGTGTCGATGCAGCAGGCGTTCCCGAACATGAAGGTCGGGCTGCTGCACGGGCGGATGACGGCGGCGGAGAAGGACGAAGTGATGCGCGCGTTCTACGAGAACGAGGTGCAGCTGCTCGTCTCGACGACCGTCGTTGAGGTCGGCGTCGACGTGCCCAACGCCACGCTGATGATCGTAATGGACGCCGACCGGTTCGGCTTGTCCCAGCTCCACCAGCTGCGCGGGCGTGTAGGCCGGGGGGAGCACGCGTCGTATTGCGTGCTCATCGCCGATCCGAAGTCGGAGGTAGGTCAGGAGCGGATGAAGGTCATGACCGATACGGACGACGGCTTCGAGGTGGCCCGGCGGGACCTGGAGCTTAGGGGTCCCGGGGATTTCTTCGGCACGAAGCAAAGCGGCGTGCCGGATTTTCGCGTCGCGGACATGGTCAGCGACTACGCGGTGCTGGAGGCGGCGCGGGACGATGCCGCCCGGCTGGTTGCGGGCGAAGCGTTCTGGACTTCGCCCGAGTACGGACCGCTGCGGGAATATCTGCGGCGGGAGCAGGTTTTTCAAGGTGAGCTGATCGATTAAATTGATACGGCAAGCAAGCATCAAACCGTTCGCGGGATCCGCGGACGGTTATTTTTTTGCACAAAATACATCATAAGAAAAACGTCTATCGATGTACATTCAAAGTTGACAGACCGCGTTTAAGCGGAAGTTTTTCTTGCGATATCAGGATGCCAATGCCCCGAAGTTTATACTTTCTGATAACTTAAAAAAACAGGAAGTAACACGATTTGATATATTATTTCAATAAAAAAGTAATATATTGAAATAAAATATCAAATAGATTATAATCATGTCGAAAGCACTTACAACTAGGATTGACGCAAACAAAGGAGTGTATCTTATATGCTGGAAAATCTGACAACCGAGGCGAGAAACGAGCGAACGATGCGCTTGGATGAAATGGAAGTGACCGAGCTGCTTACGGTGATGAACGAAGAGGACGCGAAAGTAGCCGGAGCGGTTAAAAAGGAAATTCCCAAAATCGCCCAGGCCGTGACTGCCATTACGGAGTCGCTCAAAAAAGGGGGCCGGCTGATTTATATGGGGGCTGGCACAAGCGGACGGATCGGTTTGCTGGATGCGGTGGAGTGTCCGCCGACATTTGGTACTTCCCCGGACCAGGTGGTTGGGCTGATCGCAGGCGGCAGCAACGCTTTTATCAAGGCCGTTGAGGGAGCGGAGGATCGGGCCGAGCTCGGTCGGACGGATCTGCAAAACCTCGGGCTTACCGCCAAGGATGCGGTCGTCGGAATCGCCGCGAGCGGTCGTACGCCTTATGTCATCGGCGGATTGGAATACGCCAAGCAAGTTGGTGCAAAGACGATTAGTATCAGCTGCAACAAGAATGCGGTGATCAGCACCATTTCTGACATCGCGATTGAGATCGAGAACGGTCCCGAGGTGCTGACTGGGTCGACGCGGCTTAAAGCGGGAACCTCGCAAAAGCTGGTCTGCAATATGCTGTCTACCGCGTCGATGATCGGCTTAGGTAAGGTTTACGGCAATTTGATGGTTGATGTTCAGCCCACCAATGAGAAGCTGGCCGATCGGGCGAAGCGGATTGTGATGGAGGCAACTGGCTGCGATGCATCAACCGCTGAGAACACCTTGCGCCTTGCCGAAGGGAAAGCGAAACCAGCGATCCTGATGATTTTGACAGGATGTTCGTATGAGGTAGCCTTGGAGAAATTGGAGGAGAACCAAGGGTTTATCGGTAAGGCTGCGAAGTCTGCGTCTGCAATACGTTGAAGAAACAAGTAAGACCATCCTATAGAGAGCAGGAGGCTTCCCAATGAGCAAATATGAAACTATGGCGAAACGGATCTTGGAATCCATCGGCGGTTCTGACAATGTGGAGCAATTTACGAACTGCATGACCCGGTTGCGGGTGTCGGTCCGGGACCGTAGCCAAATTGACGAAATCGGGCTCAAACAGATCGAGGGCGTACTTGGTGCGGTTGATGATGAGACGTATCAAGTAATCCTCGGACCGGGTGTTGTGAATAGTGTGGCGGAAGAATTTGGCAAACTTCTGAAAGAAGAGGGGCATGGCGGCCAAGGAGCAGCAGCTGGCGGCCAAACGGCGACGCTCCGCGAGGGCTCGGAGATCAAGGCAGAGCTCAAAAAGAAGAACAACACGCCTTTCAAAAATTTCTTGCGAAAAATCGGCAACATCTTTATTCCACTGATTCCCGCGTTGGTAGGGGCCGGGATTATCAACGGTATCGCCGGCTTGATCAATAACCTGATTACTTCCGGCAACGGGGCGGACTGGCTGCTTACGCTCCAACCGATTATTAGTGTCATTGGCTCGGCCTTCTTCGGGTATTTGACGATCTTTGCCGGGGGGAATGCCGCGAAAGAGTTCGGGGGAACGCCCGCGCTTGGCGGTGCCGTGGCCGCGATCATCGTTGCACCGGCGGTGGCGAATATCTCTTATACCTATCCCCTGTTTGGTGAAATTAAGCTGAATGCGGGGCAGGGCGGAATCATCGGGGCGATTTTGGCCGCAGGGCTGATCTCTGTGTTGGAAAAATGGATTCGTAAACGGATGCCGGCAGCGATTGATATCATCGTAACTCCTACCATTGCGCTGTTGCTTGCAGGCTTGGTTACCGTGTTCTTCCTGATGCCGGTCAGCGGTATTATCTCTCAAGGCATCGGACAGGTAACAACTTGGCTGTTGGCCCATGGCGGACCGCTGTCCGGCTTCGTTCTCGCTGCGCTGTTCCTGCCGCTGGTCATGTTCGGCTTGCACCAGGCGCTCATTCCGATTCATGCCGAATTGATTTCGCAGGTCGGATACACGGCGTTGCTGCCGATCCTGGCCATGGCGGGGGCGGGGCAAGTCGGCTCGGCGATCGCCATTTATATCAAGCTGAAGCATAACGCGAGAATGCGCAACATGATCAAAGGGGCGTTGCCCGTCGGATTTCTTGGCATCGGCGAACCGCTCATTTACGGGGTCAGCTTGCCTCTGGGCCGGCCGTTTGTAACCGCTTGTCTTGGCGGTGGGTTTGGCGGGGCTGTGCTTGGTTTGTTCGCGATGACGGGGAACTTCATCGGCTCGGTGGCGATTGGACCTTCCGGCCTCGTCCTGATCCCGCTGATTCAAGGCCCAATGGGAATCGGCATGACGATTCTCGGTTACTTGGCCGGGTTGATCGTCTCCTATGTCGCCGGATTCTTGCTCACGTATTTCTTTGGTTTTACAAAGCAGATGCTTATAGAGCATAATAGATAATACAAGCCAGCAGAGAAACGTTTGGCTGCCTTTAACCAGGCCGCCGCGTTTCTTTTGCGTTTTATGGGAATGGAAATAGCATCAGACGGATTGGGAATACGGAGGGGATGACCGTGACGACGGGAAGCGTACTTACGCAAATGGAGGCCATGCTGGAACAACTGCCTGAATCGGAAAGAAAGGCGGCCCAATATATTTTGACGGCTTCGGCGGAAGTCTCCGGCTTAAGTATCCATGCGGTCGCCGATAAAGCGGGGACCAGTGCGGCGGCGATTACCCGGCTATGCCGTTCGCTGGGGCTGAGCGGATTTCCTGATTTGAAAATGCGTTTGTCGGTCGATAATGCCAAACCGCAAAGACCAGGCTATTATGACATCGAACGCGGGGAGACGATTCAAAACGTCATTCAAAAGACGGTCTCCAACAGTCTCCAAGCCATTCAAGATATGATGCTTCACCTGCAGCCCGAACTGATCGAGCAGGTGGTGGACAGCTTCCGAGAGGCTTCCGTCATCCATATGTACGGGGTAGGCGCTTCGGCGATCGTCGCAGCGGATGCCGCACAAAAGTGGCTGCGCCTGGGGAAGCAAGCGTTCGCTCTGCAGGACGAGCATCTAATTGCGGCCGCGCTGGCCAGCGCTCCGCCGGGGGCCTTGTTTATGGGCATCTCTTACAGCGGGAACACCAAGGAAGTGCTGCAATTGTTCCGGGTTGCCCAAAAGTACGGCGTGCGCACCATCGGCTTGTCCCGTTTCGGCAATCATAAAGTAGCCGAGCTGGCCGATTTGATGCTGTACACGCCGCAGGCGCCGGAAGCGACCCTGCGTAGCGGGGCGTCCAGCTCGCGGTTGGCACAATTGGTCATGATCGATATTTTGTTCTTCGCGTACGCCTCGACGCAATACGAAGAGACGATCCTCAGGTTGAGTCAAACCCATGAGGCAACGGCGTTCCTCAAACAGAACTAGCGGCTTTCCCGCGTGCTTTTGGATTTTCAGGCACTATGGACAGCCTTACCGTCATATATTAGGGTTGAAGTCCGGAAATGACGGGACAGGAGGTGCTAGTCACGATGCCCAGCTATTATCAGTATGGAATCAGTCCGCAGCTGGTCGAACGGGTGAAGTTGAAAATGAAAAATCCGGCGATCAAAGAGCGGATGAAACAGGTCGTCGACGGCCTCACCCGCGCGGATTTGCAGGATCGCGTTAAGGTGCGCAGGCTCGTTAGAACGGCCGCTTCTGTGCTTGGCGAAAGATTGAGCGGCGTTCAGGAAGAGCAAATCGTCCAATTCGTCATCGATCAGCGAATCGACCCGCGGAATACGCTTCACTTGCTGCGCTTATGGGGAATGTTCCGCTAGAGCAAGCGCGCAGAGATGCGGCGGGACGGGTGATAAGGCCCTGGGGACCGGTACCCCGGCGGCCTTTTGCTATTTTCTCGGAGGGATGATCCGGGGCCAGGCGAGATAAGCTAAACGATACATGAGCGGGGCACAAAGCGCCGGGAGTCATTTCTGCTTGCCAATCTCCATGTTTTGTTTTATATTGACATGAGAGTAGGTCAAAAATAAAAGGAGGTTGTGGCGGATGACCCCGCGTACGAAGGAACAAAATGAAGAGATCAGGCTGCGCCGGCTTGCTCAAATTCGTGTCGCGGCCGCCGATGTGTTTCTTGAGAAAGGCCTGACGTTAGAGATTCGGGACGTGGCGACCAAGGCCGGGCTTGGTTACGGCACGGTCTACCACTATTACAGTAATAAAGGGGATCTGCTGCATGACGTGCTGTGGACGGCGATGGACCGGGCCGGGGAATGGATCGACCTGAGGACGGAGGAGCAGGAAGCGGCCGCCGATTCCCTTGTTGCGGCAGGTACCCGGCTGCTGAAGCTGTGGGCCAAGGATCACGGCGTTTATCTGTTGTATAAGCTGGCGGCGGATGGCTTCCAGCTGCCGGAAGCCCGGGCACTGCCGCTTGCGGAGACGTTCCGCCGCGAGGTGTTGCTGCCGTTCGCCGCGGTGCTGGAGCGCGGTTTGCCGCCGGGTTCCGGAGAGACCGCTGCGACTGCGAGCTTAGCGGCGGGACAAGGCGCTGGGGGAGAGGGCGTCCGTCAGGCGGAATTGTTGCTGGCTGCGCTGGCCGGCTGCGCCGGCTCTCCGCTGCGCCAAGGCACGCTGGACCACGAAGCGGCAGACATTGCGCGTCTGCTATTGTATCGGCTGTCGGAGCGAACCCGATGGACCCTCGAAGGAGTGAGAGCTGAATGATTATATTGAAATCGCCGCGGGAAATTGAAGAGATGAAACGGGCGAATCAGATTGTTGCGGATTGTCACCGGGAGGTCGCCAAAATGATTCAACCCGGGGTCACGACAAAGGAAATTAATGATTTTGTAGTCCGGCATATTACGAAGCTGGGCGGCAAGCAGTTTACGAAAGGATACAACGGGTTTCCGGCCGAAACCTGCGCTTCAGTAAACGATGTGGTAGCCCATGGTTTCCCTTCCGATCGGCCGCTGCAGAACGGCGATCTGCTTAAGCTGGACATCGTGGCGGAGGCGGATGGCTGGTTTGGCGATTCGTGCTGGTGTTATGCGGTAGGTCAGGTGAGTCCTGAGGCGGAAAAGCTGATGCGGGTGACGAAGGAATGTCTGGAGCTGGGGATCGCCCAAGCGATTCCAGGCAACCGGCTGGGCGATGTGACTTCAGCAATTCAGAAGCATGCGGAAGCGAACGGGTATTCCGTTGTGCGCGATCTGCTGGGTCATGGGATCGGACGTAGCCTGCATGAGGAGCCCAACTTCGAGCATGTCGGCGTAGCGGGTAAGGGCATTCGGCTTAAGGAAGGCATGGTGTTTACGATTGAGCCGATGATCAATGAAGGCACGTTCCGCATCATGATTGACGATGACGGCTGGACGGCGCGTACGGCGGACGGCAAATTGTCGGCCCAATTCGAGCATACGATCGCGCTGACGGCGGACGGACCGCTGATTTTAACAGCTCAATAAGCAGCAAGCAGGAAAGGAAGGCGGATGCCCAAAGTCCGAAGGGACAAGGGATCCGCCTTTTTTGGCATGCTTTCGCTCTGCCAAATTATCCAACATAAACCTGTTGCGAAAGGGAATGTTTGTTCGTATTATGAATATAATAGGAACAGACGTTCTGGTTAGAGGGTGAGCATATGACAGACAGCATGAAGAAGGGAGCCGCATGAGCCCTATTCCCTGGCAAACGCAGGAGGAAGCGGAGATGATCAAGCAATACGTGCTGCTTCCTCTGCTGCTTGATGTGCTGGAACGAGACCAGCGCGCGCTGGCATCCGCTTCGTTGAAGCTGCCGCAGGTATATAAGGGGCTGATCCGCTTGCTGCAGAACGCTGCGGTCGCCGACCTGGCCCGGGTGCGCCAAGGCATGCGTGAGCATGGACTGAAGGTGTTCGAAGAGCGGCGGACGAAGCTTGGGATTGAAGCCCGCTATTTATGCCGGGGGTATACGTACGAGTTCTCCATGCTGTGGGGATTGGTCAAGGCGGAACTGATCCGCCGGCTTTGCGCCTATCTGGGGATCGATGTGAGGAAAGAGGGGATGTTCTCATGAAAGGTATGCCCCCAGCACCCTTGGAGACAGAAGAAGATCTCCAGTTGGTCAAAGAATACATTTTACTCCCTGTTCTTTTGAATGTGTTGGAAAGGGATATGAAAGCATTGGGGACAGTAAAGCTAAAGATGGACGTTGTATACGTAAGAGCTTTACGAACTGCCCAAGATTTGATCACTGCAGACTTGACGTTGCTTCGGAAAAAAATGCGCGACAGAGGAATAAAAGTGTTCGAGCAACAACGTACTGAATTGGGCATTGAAGCCCGTTATTTGTGCAGGGGCTATCAACATAGATTTTCCATGCTTTGGAGCTTGGTGAAAGCGGAGCTTAATCAATATTTGAGTAAGTATCTTAACGTCGACTTAAGGAGCGACGGCCTATGAAAAGCGATAACAAAAGTCGAGTCATCATGCTGGCGGATTGTCAATCCTTTTACGCAAGTGTTGAGAAAGCGGCCCACCCCGAGTATGCAGACAAACCTGTTGTGGTTGCAGGAGACCCCGCGCGTCGTTCCGGGATTATCCTCGCCGCGTGTCCCCTTGCCAAGCAATATGGGATCACTACGGCAGAGAGGCTGGGAGAGGCACTTGCCAAATGCCCGGATCTTGTGGTCATTCGTCCCCGTATGGAGGAATACATCAGAGTATCCTTGCAAATTACAGAAATTTATCAATCCTACACGGACTTGGTAGAGCCGTACAGCATAGATGAACAGTATTTGGATGTCACGGGAAGCTTACAGCTTTTTGGCGGTCCTGATAAGATTGCGAGGAGCATTCAGGATAAAGTCATGAAGGAGACGGGCGTTCGTGTACGCATTGGAATTAGTGAAAATAAGGTGCTCTCCAAAATGGCCTGCGATAATTTCGCCAAACGTAATGCTTCGGGGATTTTTCACTTGCCTGTGAAAGATCTGCAAGAAGTGCTTTGGCCGTTGCCGATTCATCAGATGTTTATGGTGGGCTCCCGGATGCGCCGGCATTTAATGAAAATGGGGATATATACCATTGGCCAGCTGGCCCAGACTCCCCTGACCAAATTAAGAGCCAAATGGGGAGTGAACGGGGAAGTTCTGTGGCTCATTGCCAACGGCAAGGATCATTCCCCGGTAACGCCAAGTACACACGATTTGCAAAAAGCCATCGGCCATCAAATGACCCTTCCCTACGATTATTGGGAGTTTGACGATATCATGGTTCCCCTATTAGAGCTCTCAGAGTTAGTATGTCAACGAGCTCGAATGAAAGGCTATATGGGCTGGGTGGTTTCGGTAGGGTGTCAAGGAGCGGATTTTGATCACCCTTCCGGCTTCTACAGACAAATGAAATTACCCGACCCGACGAACCTCACGGATGAGGTGTTCCATGCAGCGAAAAAACTATTTAAACGACATTGGGATGGGTTGCCCATTCGAAAAATCGGGGTCACTCTAAGTCAATTGGTAAGCGATCAGGAATACCAACTTACTTTATTCAATGACCGCGAGGCAAAGTTAGCGTTGGAAAGAACCACTGACCGAATTAAAGAGAAATACGGAAGTACCGCGATCATGAGGGCCTCTTCTTTAAAAGCTTCGGGCCAAGCGCGGGATCGAGCGCAAAAAATTGGAGGACATTATAAATGAGTAAAAAACTGCAAGGAAACGGTCTATTCGAATCGTCCAGAATGATGCTTCCGGAACACAAGGAGGCTTACATCCTGCACCAGCAGAACTTGCGAAAGAGTCCGCCGCCACAATTAGATGATCAAGAAATGGAACGGATATCCATGCTCATTGCTGAATCAATGCAGCTCAGGAAAGAGGTAATTTTAGTATTATTCGGTGAATTTAATGTAACGGAAATAACAGGAGTCGTGACAAAAATTGATCTACAACAAAAAAACATCAAATTCACCCATGGCAATGATTTTCGCTGGATAAAGGTATCGGACATTATTGACGGTATGTGGAAATGATTTGTAATAAGGAAAACTTGAAGAGCTATCCTTAAAAGTCATCGCAGATGGCTTCCGGTATAGCTCTTTTTTACTGAAATATGCAAAGGTCTGAAAGGAGCCAATAGATACAGAGGAACAATTAGTGGATCTCGAACCTGAATATTTTAGATGCCCTTGCGAAATAATCAAATGAGTATTTGAATAATCGATGGATTTATTGTATGATGATAATCAAATATTGATTTGATTGTTGAGGTGAGGATATGAACAGGAAAGAAAAGGATTCATGTGAAATTTACTGTTACGACGAACCTAAAGTCCGAAAGGTACAAAATGCGCTCGAAAGACAAAATATTCAAGGCATGATTAAGATGTTCAAGGTTTTAGCTGACGAAACAAGAATGAAAATCGCCTTTGCCCTGTGCGAAGAGGATGAATTATGTGTTTGTGATGTGGCTAACATCATCGGCTCTTCAATGGCCACAGCCTCACACCACCTTCGCACCTTAAAACAGCTTGGCCTAGCCAAATACCGCAAGGATGGTAAATTAGTTTTTTATTCGCTGGAAGATGACCATGTTCGTCAACTGGTGCAGCTAGCTTCTACTCATTCGAGGGAGTTGATCATCAATGGAAAATAAAATTGAAAACACCGAAGATAAAAACGTCTACAGGGTTCAAGGCTTTACCTGTACGAATTGCGCAGGCATTTTCGAGAAAAATGTAAAAAATTTGCCGGGCGTAAAAGACGCGCAAGTCAATTTTGGAGCATCTAAAATCACCGTTTATGGAAGGACTACAGTTGAGGAATTGGAAAAGGCCGGCGCGTTTGAAAACCTGAAAGTTACACCTGAAAAGCAACGATCTATTGAAAAGAAAAAGCCTTTCTGGAAAGAACATTGGAACGTACTGCTTTCGGCTATCTTGCTTGTCGCAGGGTACTTATTAGGTGAGCAGTACGGTGAGGAAAGCATCTTATCCGCTATTTCTTACGCGGCTTCTATTATTATCGGCGGTTATGAATTATTTAAAAAAGGAATCAAAAATCTTTTCCGGCTTCAGTTCGATATGAACACCCTAATGACGGTCGCCATCATCGGTGCCGCGGCGATCGGAGAATGGGGCGAAGGCGCGACTGTCGTTATCTTGTTTGCGATCAGTGAAGTTTTGGAACGTTACTCCATGGAAAAAGCGCGTCAATCCATTCGTTCCCTGATGGATATTGCACCGAAGGAAGCTCTGATCCGCCGCGGTTCCGAAGAAATTACGGTAAACGTCGATGATATACAGGTTGGCGATGTCATGATTGTAAAGCCAGGTCAAAAACTTGCAATGGATGGTGTTGTTATTAAAGGAACATCAACCATTAACCAAGCCGCGATTACTGGCGAATCGGTTCCCGTGACGAAAACAATTGACGATGAAGTGTTCGCTGGTACATTGAACGAAGAAGGTTTGCTTGAAGTCAAAGTAACGAAGCGCGTCGAGGATACAACGATTTCTAAAATTATTCACCTTGTTGAAGAAGCTCAAGCTGAAAGAGCGCCATCTCAAGCGTTTGTTGACCGATTCGCGAAATACTATACACCTGCGATTATGATTTTGGCATTAGGTATTGCGGTTGTTCCACCTCTGTTCGTCGGTGCAGATTGGGGCGATTGGGTATATCGAGGATTAGCGTTGCTCGTCGTCGGCTGTCCTTGCGCATTGGTCATTTCGACACCTGTTTCGATTGTTACAGCCATCGGCAACGCGGCGAAAAATGGCGTTCTTATCAAAGGCGGCATTCACCTTGAGGAAGCCGGCAGACTATCCGCAATTGCGTTTGATAAAACAGGTACTCTGACGAAGGGGGTTCCAGAAGTAACAGATGTCGTTACTTTCGGAACGAAAAACGAAAATGAATTGCTTTCAATCGCGGCAGTTATCGAAAAAGGTTCGCAACATCCGCTCGCATCCGCGATTGTTCGTAAAGCGGAAAACCTCGGAGAAGACCTAACCCTAGTCGTTGAGGATTTCCAATCGATCACCGGGAAAGGTGTTAAAGCCAATGTAAACGGGGAATTGTATTACGTCGGTAGTCCGAAACTCTTTGCTGAACTTCATTCCGACATCAGCGTTGAAACGAATCAGCGCATTGAAGAATTACAAAAACAAGGGAAAACGGTTATGGTATTAGGCACAGAACAACAGATTCTTGCCTTAATAGCAGTCGCTGATGAAGTGCGTGATTCCAGTACAGTCGTAATTAAGCAATTACACGAAATTGGAATCAAGAAAACGATTATGCTTACGGGTGATAATCAAGCAACCGCCGAAGCAATCGGGCGGCGTTTGAATGTTACAGACGTTAAAGCTGATCTAATGCCCCAAGATAAATTAGATTACATCAAGCAGCTTCGTAAAGACTATGGTAATGTTGCGATGATTGGCGACGGCGTTAACGACGCGCCTGCGCTCGCGGCTTCAACGGTTGGTATCGCTATGGGCGGCGCGGGTACGGATACTGCCCTCGAAACCGCAGATATTGCTTTGATGGCTGACGATTTAAGCAAATTACCCTATACGATTCGACTAAGCCGAAAAACCCTTGCAATCATCAAGCAGAACATTACGTTTTCACTTGGTATTAAGCTCTTAGCTTTGGCTCTAATTGTCCCTGGATGGTTGACGTTATGGTTGGCCATTTTCGCAGATATGGGGGCCACGCTTATTGTTACATTGAATAGCCTTCGTCTGTTAAAAGTCAGAGGTAATAATCGGATATGAATAACCGTTGGAATAAAGTGATTTATCGGTTATGGGCACCCTTTTATGATTCTCTTTTCAATTCCGGTCCTTTTTTAAAGGCACGGAAAAAGATCTTTGAGAACCTCGACATTAAGCCTAAAAGCAAAAGTTCTTTTTGTTTGTAGGCGTCGGGACAGGAGCAGATTTGCAGTTCATTATGGACAAAAATATTTCTGTATCTGCAATTGACTTATCATCCGAAATGCTTGATCGAGCTAGGAATAAATATGACTCCCCCAATTTTAAGTTCATAGAAATGGATGCGCAAGAATTGACCTTTTCACCGGAATCGTTCGATATGGTTATTGCAAATCTGATCTTATCCGTTGTCCCCGAGCCGAATCGATGTTTTCAAGAAATGATTCGGGTTACGCGAGCTGGGGGGCGAATAATCATTTTCGATAAATTTGCCCCTCCCTCGCAGGATTTGCCGGTAATAAAAAAATCCTTCGTCCCATCGTAGCAACGATGGGTACGGACATCGGACGACATTTCGAACAAATCATCATGCCGTATGAGAAACATATTCGAGTGGAGGAAGATGCATCAGCATTGTTTAACGGAATGTATCGAAAAATTATATTACAAAAAGTATAGAGTTACCAGTACCGCCCAGGGGTTGGGGTAGTACCAGCGAAGTTGATACTACCCGCAAAGTAGATATATATAAAGGGAATCATTTTCTGCTCTTCGAGGACTCCGCCTTGGCTTCGTCGTTCCGAAGGCTGATGATCGCCAAACAAAAAAGCGTGCCATAACGCTGCACGCCTTTTCTGTAATTTTAGCAACCTTCGGCAAGAAACTTTTCGACACGCGACTTAATCGCGTCCCGAACCGCTCGAAATTGGCTCATGATTTCTTCCTCGGTGCCGGTTGCCTTGGCTGGATCATCGAAGCCCCAATGCCATTTCACGACGTTTTTATTCGAAATCACCGGACAATGTTCGTCTGCATGGCCACATAACGTAATCACATAGTCAGCCCGATTCAAAATCTCCGGATCGATAACATCCGATGTATGACCGCTAATATCGACGCCAGCTTCCTTCATCACCTGGACGGCACGCGGATTCAGCCCATGTGCCTCCAACCCGGCGCTTTTTACTTCGTACCTATCATTACCGAGCGCCTTCAACCAACCATCCGCCATTTGGCTGCGGCAAGAGTTTCCCGTACAAAGAAAATAAACGAGTTTTTTGTTATCTGACATGATGATTCCTCCTGTTTATGTTAAGCTGCTTCCTTCGAAAAGTACTTTCGCTGAAATCGGAGCGCGACGTTGACCAAGGCAATCATCACAGGGACTTCTACAAGAGGTCCGATCACGGCCGCAAATGCAGCGCCGGAATGAATTCCAAAGACCCCAACGGCAACAGCGATTGCCAGCTCAAAGTTATTCCCCGAGGCGGTAAATGCCAGTGTAGAAGTCACCGGATAATCAGCTCCGGCTTTTTTGCCCATGAAGAACGAAATCAGGAACATAACGACAAAGTAAATCAATAGCGGAATCGCGATCCTCACGACATCCAAAGGCAATTGGATGATCATCTCGCCTTTCAGCGAGAACATGACGATAATCGTAAACAGCAATGCGATAAGTGTAATGGGACTGATTTTCGGAATAAAGACCGTTTCGTACCAGGATCGCCCTTTTGCCTTCACAAGCGAATAGCGCGAAATCATCCCGGCCAAAAACGGTATCCCTAAATAAATAAACACGCTCTTGGCGACTTCGGCCATCGTAATATCAACAACGACGCCCTCCAACCCGAACCATCCCGGCAAAATCGTAACAAAGATATAGGTGTAGACAGAGTAAAACAAAACTTGAAAGATCGAGTTGAAAGCAACGAGTCCCGCCGCGTACTCGGCATCCCCTCTGCACAAATCGTTCCAAACGATAACCATTGCAATACAACGGGCTAAACCGATCATAATCAGGCCGACCATATATTCCGGATAGCCTTGGAGAAAAATAATAGCCAAGAAAAACATTAAGATCGGACCGATAAGCCAGTTTTGAATCAATGAAATGGTTAACACTTTGCCATTTCGAAAGACACGGCCGATTTCTTCGTATCGTACTTTCGCCAGCGGCGGATACATCATTAAAATAAGGCCAAGTGCAATCGGTATCGACGTGGTTCCAACTTGAAATTCATTCAAACCGGCGACAAAGTTAGGAAATACGTAACCCAAGCCAATTCCTATCGCCATCGCAATAAAAATCCATAACGTCAAATAGCGATCCAGAAATGAGAGTCGCTTTTTCTTTTGTTTACTCAATTACTGTACACTCCCTTTACTCGCATGTAACTGTCATTCCTCGTTGCTCCAATTTCCGCAGCTCCTCGGACAGATCAGGCAAATGGGACAGAGCATAACCAATTTCCTCTAACCGCTTCTCGTTGATCGAATAGAACACCCATTGCCCCTTTCGCGTTTCGCGGACCAATTCAGCCGTTTTTAGACGGCTTACATGTTTAGAAATGGCTGGCTGGGAAATGTTAAAGATGGGAACCAGTTCACACACGCAGCAATCGCGAATACGGAGCAAAGAGAGGATTTTCAACCTTGTCGGATCGGCTAGAGCTTTCAGAATATCCGCTATCTTTTCAAATTCCATTGTCATGATTATCACCCCATATTAAAACCATATAACCATATTGTTATTTGTATTAAAAAAAGTCAATACCGAAATTTACGCCCTCCTCATAACCCATTTCCTGAGATAAAGGTAAAGTTAATACTTGCAAATTGCAAATAAATGCGGTATAACTGTTTCATGAGAGGTGAGGCACCGTGGAAAATGTGGAAAATGTACGTGAATTATTTCAAATCATGACTCGTCGCTTTGGCTTTCTGAATAAAAACTGCTGTTCTGCCGGCGGCTGTGACATCTCCGTCATTCAAAGCCATATCCTTTACGAAATTGATCGTCAGCATAAGCCTTCTATTCAGCAAGTAGCAGAGACATTAGGGACAGATATCACGACATTTAGCAGACAGGTCCAATCGTTAATCAAGATGAATTTAGTCAAGAAAACGCCCGATCCAAACGACCGGAGGGTGCATCTTCTTTCCTTAACGACGGAAGGCAAATATGTTGCGGGGGCGATTGACCAGCAAATGAATGACTATTTCAACGAAATCTTTTCACACATGAACGATTTTGAAAAAGATACGGTCATACGCTCGATCAAACTATTAAACGAAGCGATGGCGAAATCCAGCCAATGCTGTTCAGCCCCTTTTTGAGGGTGTCTTTTTTCTATAATACTTGCAATTTGCAAATATTTAAAATGAAGGAGAGAGGATTCATGAATCAATTAAAGAATGATCAAATTCGCCAAAATGTACGCAGCCGGTATAAGGAAATCGCCTTGCAAGAAGTGGAGTCAGGCTCGTGCTGTTCACCAGCTTCAAGCTGCTGCGGATCGGCTAATGGCGTATCTTCGCAGCTGGGCTATTCTACTGAAGAATTAACGGCGGTTCCGGCCGGCGCGAACCTTGGCTTAGGTTGCGGCAATCCGCAAGCCATCGCGGAGCTGAAACCGGGAGAAGTCGTATTGGATCTTGGCAGCGGCGGCGGTTTCGATTGTTTTCTGGCGTCTCGACAGGTTGGGGACACCGGCTATGTGATCGGGGTCGATATGACGCCGGAAATGGTGAGTCGCGCTCGCAGCAACGCCGTCAAAGGAGGATTCACGAACACGGATTTTCGGCTAGGGGAGATCGAGCATTTACCGGTCCCGGATCAAACGGTGGATGTGATCATTTCCAACTGCGTCATCAATCTTTCGCCGGATAAACAGCAAGTCTTTGACGAAGCATTCCGTGTCCTGCGATCCGGCGGGCGTCTGGCCATTTCCGATGTTGTCACAACGGCAGAGCTTCCGGCGGAAATCAAAAACGACTTGGATGTTTTGTATTCGGGGTGCGTATCTGGGGCTTCATCGGTTGAGGAACTCAAAGCGATGCTTAAGCAAAGCGGATTTAAGGATATCGTAGTCGAGCCGAAAGAGGAATCTAGAGCGTTTATTAAAGATTGGGTCCCTGGTTCGAAGGTAGAAGACTACATTGTTTCTGCCGTCATCAAAGCAGTCAGACCCTAGGTTCATCGATTCCGGCCGCGCATTCTCGGGCACTCGCTGTGAACCGGAAGGTCGGTTCCCCTAACGTCTCTATGGGGAATGGCAAGGACGAGAGGTCCTAGGAACTGTGCCGAGAGTCGATCCCGGGGCACGACGGGCGCGCCTTCAGACCGAGTCTGGACCAGAAGGGATTGCGTTTGCGGATATTATTGGAGCCGACATCGATTCGCCGGATTAACGACGAGTAAATTTGTGCAAAGCTAAAGTAAAACCAATGAAGCTGCTGATCTGCCGCTGGCGGATCAGCAGCTTTTTTTGTTAACGGAAGGTGAAAAATGGATGGGCTGGGATCGGAAGGGAGTGGGCGGGAAAACGTCATTTTTTAGGAAGGAAGTCGCCGATCAAGTCAGGATGGCATGACGCAAAAACGTCTTCCGAGATGCTGAAAAAACGATAGTCCCAAGCTGGGACCTGGGAAGCTTTTTTTGTGAGGGGCTGTAACGGAAGCAAATCGCGAAAAACCGCAGAATGACGCGATTTTCGGACAAGACTTTGGTATCAATTTTGTAACCATTATGGAAAAGGGTGTAAAAATTGAGCGAAACCTAGATGAATTTCGCACGTCTATTATCACGAAATGAACCAACCGGACAAGGGTGCCGAAAATCCGTATCCCCCCGGAAAACAGGCCCAACTGTAAAACACTCCCAACAGCCTAGTTACACGACAGGTCCGGTTGGTTCATGATTAAAAGTGATTTTGAGAAGCGGAGGTGCGAATCGGCCATACTGCATCATCACCTGCATAGCTGCATAGAAAAGCGGCCGTACGTAAGGTTGCTGCCCTTATTGCTCATTGGAGGCCAGACACAGCAGGGGCACCGATCTTAAACGGAACGTGCACGAGAAGAAGAACAGCGAGGTGAACTAAGAGGTAAATCCGATGACGACATTAGCGAAGAAACGATTAGCGATCGGGCTCGTTCTGGCAGGCCTCTTGATCGCAGGCTGCGTGGTGCTGGTCGTATTAAACTGGCCGCCGCCCCATTACAGCTATGCGGCAGAGGACGGAACCGAGCTGAAGTTCCGCACCGAAGGGGACAAATTTCTCGCCTATGACGGCGAGAGCCGCTGGGAGGAACTGTTCGTCAAAGGCGTCAACCTGGGGGCGACGGTGCCGGGACATTTTCCTGGGGAATTTCCGATCACGGAAGACGACTACTTACGCTGGTTCCAACAAATTGACGATATGGGCGCAAACGTCATTCGTATTTATACGGTGCATAACCCGGTGTTCTACAAGGCGCTCGTCAAATACAACCGGGACAAAGGGAAGGATCCCCTCTATTTCATTCAAGGGATCTGGTCGCCGGAAGAGCAGCTCATTGAGCAGCAGGACGCTTATATTCCGGGGATCAAGGAAGCCTTTCACAAGGAAATTGAAAAAGCGGTCAAAGCTGTATACGGCGATTTGAAGGTGCCCAAGCAGCCGGGAACATCGGGCGGCAAATATACCGCCAACGCCGCTCCTTATCTCATGGCTTGGCATATCGGCACCGAATGGGACCCGGAAATGGTGGATAATACGAACCGCAAGCACGCGGATGTTACGCCGTATCAAGGACAGTATTTTGCGGCGACCGAGGAAGCAACCCCGTTTGAGAGCTGGCTCGCGGAGCTGGTGGACGACACGGCTCAGAAGGAGCGGGCTTACGGTTGGGAGCATCCGATCACGTTTACGAATTGGGTGACCACGGATGTGCTGGAGCATCCTGGTGAACCGTTGTTCGAGGAGGATCTGGCCAGTGTGGATGCCACCCATATTCGGCCGGTGAAATGGGAAGCAGGATACTTCGCTGCTTATCACGCGTATCCGTACTATCCCGACTTTTTCCATCTGGATAAGACGCTCGAGACGATTCCGGACGGAAATGGGGATTACAACACCTATAAAGCTTACTTACAGGAGCTCAAAGCTTACTATAAGGACATTCCGGTTATGATTACCGAATATGGCGTCCCGTCTTCGCTGGGCGTCTCCCACCTCGGCCGAGGGGGGCGGAACCAGGGGGGCCACAACGAACAAGAGCAAGGCGAAATCAACGTCTCCCTGACGAAGGATATTTACGATACCGGGTATGCCGGCGCGATCTTGTTCATGTGGCAGGACGAATGGTTTAAGAAGACGTGGAATACGATGCGCTTTGAGATCCCAGAGGATCGGCGCGCCTTTTGGCTGAATGTGCTCACCAACGAAAAACAATTTGGCCTGTTGGCCATGGGCCCCGGGAAAGAAGACGACCTCATCATCGATGGCAAGCTGGACGATTGGGACGCGCTGCCGGAGGGAGAGGTCCAAGCCTGGGATCAACCAGCGGCTGGAATCGACCGGCTGCAGGTAACGCACGATGAAGCTTACGTTTATGTCGGGCTGCGGCTCAGCGAGCCGTTCGCCCCTGCTAAGCGGTTGATCCGGCTGGGTGCGAATACGCAACCTGGCGGCAACCAGCCGGTGTCGGAGATGCCGGGGCTGCGGTTAAACGACGGCCTCGAGGCGATCGTAAATATCGGGAGCGATGAGGAGACCGAAGTGCGGGTGGCGCCAAGCTACGATTTCCACCGCCGGCTTTATGGGCGGTACGGGTATTGGATGCTGGACGATCCCACCGAGGAGCAAACCGTGCAGTTTCAACCCTGGAAGCTGGCGGTCAGCTTGACCATGACGCCTCCTGATACCCGATCGGCCCATCCGTTTCAGGACATGACCGTCGGTCAGCTGATTCGCGGCACAACCGACCCGGGGAGCGGTGATTTCAACTCACTTGCTTCTTGGCAGTACAGCGGCAATGAGGTAGAACTGCGCATCCCTTGGATGCTGCTGGGCTTCGCGGATCCCAGCTCGCGCCAGGTCATCGACTACCGGCCTTTGAAGGAGGACCTCGCTTTCTCGACGACCGAGACCGACGGCATCACCTTCGTGCCTTGGATTGAGGAGCGAAGTGAATCGGGCACAGATCACGGTGACAGCGGGGAGAACGTTGCTTTGGACACGTTCCCCAAATACGTATGGCAGCCTTGGGAAACCGTGCAGTACACCGAACGGCTTAAGTCCGGTTATTACGCCTTGCAGGCGTTCTACCGCACCTTGCCAGATCGCAGGACCACGGGAGAATAACCAGGCGCCGAGAGGAGGAAATGAAGATGGCGGGTCAGCATCTTGGCCTGGCAATTGCCTTTATTTATGTATGCTTGGGGCTGATCGGCATAGGCATACTGCTCTTGTTTTACTTAAAAATCCGGCATTTGCGCATTCAGCGTAAAACGAAGGAATACTTGCAGAAGCACCAAGACTATTTCATGTTCCTTCAGGCTCATTTGGGCGATGCTGAGGAGCTTCCGCTGCCGCCGGGCAAGCTGACTGAGCTGGAACGGCGGGTGATCCAACAGCGGGTAACCGAATGGATCGAACAATTTAAGGGCGATCTGCAGCAGAAGCTGATCGCATTATGTTACAACGCTGGCTTTGTCCAGCAGGACCTGAAGCTGCTCGACAGCTTGTTCTACGGCCGGCGGATCGCCGCCGCCTACCGGCTTGGCGGGATGCGGGCGGTGGAGGCGGTGCCGCGGCTGCTCACGATGCTGAAGGATCAGAAATACAGCCCGCTGAGCATCGTCATTGCCCGCTCAATTGCCAAGAGCGCGGAGCATGAGCAGCAGCTCAGAGATATGCTGGTCTATCTGTTGCGTCATGGCAAACCGATTCACCATCTCGCCGCTGACATTCTGATGGAGACGCGGCTTGACACCAGCCGGCTTCTGCTTCAGTTGATGAAGGAAGACAATCCGGATCTGGTGAAGGTGGCGATGGCTGCGATGCGCGGCCAAGAAATGCCGGGGCAAGTCCCGGCGCTGGGGCGTTATGCGTTTGCGCTTGAGAGGAGGGAGACCACTGCTTAGAGATATTTTGCTGATTTATGGTCTGTTTGCGACGTATTACGTCATGTCGGTTAACTTGATTTATTTTTCGATTATGACGTTCTCGTTCCGCCAAATTTTGACGATCTTCCGCCGGGCGGCCTATTCGAAATACAACACGCTGTCCGGTTCTGAACTGGTACCGCCGGTCTCGCTGCTGGTGCCTGCCTTTAATGAGGAACTCACGGTTATTGAGAACGTGAAATGCTTGATGACCCTGAACTATCCGACTTATGAAGTTATCGTTATTAACGACGGATCGAAGGACAACACGCTGGGCGTGCTGCGGGAAGAATTTGAGCTGATGCCGCTAGAGAATCCAGACGTTCGTCACACGATCGACTGTCAGCCGATTACGGCGGTGTACCACAATCCGAAGTACCCGCATCTGTACGTCATCGACAAACCGAACGGCGGTAAAGCCGATTCGCTGAATGCCGGCATCAACCTGGCGCATTATCCGCTCATTTCTTCGATTGATGCCGACTCGTTGCTGGAGAAGGACGCGTTGATCCGGATGGCCCGGATGTATATGGAAAATCCGGAGGAAACGGTGGCCATCGGCGGCGACGTGCGGATTGCCAACGGCTGCGTGATTGAGAACGGGGCAGTGAAAGAGGTTTCGCTGCCTCGCAAAATCTGGCCGATGTTCCAGGCCACGGAATACTTGAAGGCGTTCCTCGGCGGCCGGATCGGCTGGAGCTCCATCAATGGGCTGATCATCGTCTCGGGAGCGTTTGGCCTGTTCCGCAAGGATTACGTTATTGCCGTCGGCGGTTATCGCGGCGGGTATCCCGGCGAGGATATGAACATCATCATTAAACTTCATCGGTACATGCTGGAGAACAAGCTGAAGTACCGTATCGCCTTCTGTCCGGAAGCGGTGTGCTGGACACAAGCGCCGGACACGTACCGGATTCTGTCGAACCAGCGCAAGCGCTGGGGCCGCGGGAACCTGAAGAACATGATCGAGAACTACGACATGGCCTTTAATCCGAGATACAAGGTGATGGGGCTTCTGACGATGCCGTACAACATTATTTTTGAAGCACTGAACCCTTATTTTAAAATCACGGGGTTGCTCGCCCTGATTGGGTACACGCTGATGGACATGACGCACTGGCGGATTCTTGCGATCTTCTGGCTGATCAACTTCCTCAGCGGTTACGTGCTCAGTATCGGGGCGCTCTTACTGGAGGAACTGGCGTTCAAACGCTTCGACAAGCTGTCGGATTTGTGCAAGCTGTTGTTGTTCTCGGCGCTAAAGTTTTTCGGTTACGCGCAGCTCGGGGGATTGTGGCGCATTCAGGGACATATCCAGTTCATGCGCAATAACAACTCCTGGGGGACGATGACCCGTCAAAGCTGGCAGGACAAAGGAGATTCGGCTGCCAAAACAGCCAAGCCGGCCAAGTCAGCCTAGGGATCGGGGAGCTCCCTCCCCCGCTTTGCGGCGGTTGCCGGAAAGGAGATGATAGGGCAAAGGAAGGCTTGGATCCAAGAAGTAACCAAACTTAAGGATAAACTTACGGAAGAAGAAAGGCGGGAATGAATGATGTCAAACCTGACAGCACTGCATAACCAAACGGAACAATCCGGCTTATACGCCGGCATGGGGCAACGCGTGAGGGAAACAGCCAGCGAGGTAAACGGGGTGGTATTCATTTATTCCGCAGGCGGCCCCTCTTACGTGGCATCCCAGGTGCGGGGAATTTTGGAGTCTGAACCTGGACTTCAGTTTGATGTATGGAGCGGGGATGAGCCAGGAAGCGTGGCGGTACTGCTGCCAGGCCTGACACTGGATGCCGTTCACTATCAAGGCTTGCGCCTGAAGCAGCAGCTGCAGGAGCGCATTGCCGATTACCGTCCGCGGATGGCGCTGGCCAGCTTCACTTCGCAGGCAGCGATTACCCCGCAGGTGCTGAGTCAAATCGAGGAAAAAGCCAAACAGAATTACTCCGATGATATTTATATTTTTACCAAGGCTGACATGCTGGTTGTCAAAAGCCGAGTCCTAATCGTGGAAGGGGATCCGGCGGTACGCGAATTCCTTCAAATCCGGCTGAATATGCAGGGCTATGAAACGATGACAGCCGATAACGGCTTGACCGCCCTGGACTTGATTGCCGATTGGAAGCCGGATCTGGTGCTGACGGAGCTGAACCTTTACGGGATCGATGGACTGCCGTATATCCATCAAATTCAGAAGGTCGGCAACGAGCAGATGCCTAAAATCGTTGTGTTAACGGAGCAGCGGGTCGAGAAAACGATCAGCTTATGCTTCCAAAACGGGGTAGACGATTATATCACCAAGCCGTTCTCCCCGGTTGAACTCGACGCGCGAATTCGCCGTTGCATCCAATAATATCTGATTCCAATACAGAGAACATAATGGAGGTAGAAACCTGTGAACAATCATTACCAGAAGCTGATGAATGCGATTGAATCGAAAACCGCCGTACTGGGCGTAGTGGGTTTAGGTTATGTCGGCTTGCCGCTGGCCGTGGAAATGGTGAAGCAAGGATTCCGAGTGGTGGGCATCGATCTGGATACATCAAAAATCGAGAAAATCCACCGCGGAGAATCGTATATTCACGATATCCCGTCCGAAACGCTGGCCGAAGTGATGGCCACAGGGCGATTCCAGGCAACCACGGATTACGCGGTACTGTCCGAAATTAACGCGGTCAGCATCTGCGTGCCGACGCCGCTGAGCGAAAATCAGGATCCCGATACCTCCTATATCGTCACCGTGGTGGATCAGTTGAAGCGGTATATGAAAAAAGGCATGCTGATTACGCTGGAAAGCACAACTTATCCGGGGACGACGGAAGAGCTGATTCAACGCGAGCTGGAGAAGCTGGGCTATACAGTAGGTGAGGACTTCTTCCTCTGCTTCTCGCCGGAGCGGGTCGATCCGTCCAATCCGAAATTTAATACTTACAACACCCCGAAAGTCATCGGAGGAACTACCAAGGCTTGCTTGGATTTGGGGACGGCACTGTATTCCCAATATGTCCAAACGGTTGTTCCTGTGTCCTCGCCGAAAGTGGCGGAAATGTCCAAACTGCTGGAGAACACGTTCCGCAGCGTGAATATCGCTTTTGTGAATGAAATGGCTATGATGTGCGACCGCATGGGCATCGATATTTGGGAAGTCATTGACGCGGCGAAGACCAAGCCGTTTGGCTTTATGCCGTTCTATCCGGGACCAGGCATCGGCGGTCACTGCATCCCGCTGGATCCGATGTATTTGAGCTGGAAAGCGAAGGGCTTCCGGTTCTACAGCCAATTCATCGAGCTGGCGCAGTCGACCAACGACAACATGCCTTATTATGTCGTGAATAAAACGTCCAAAATCATGAATGAATACGCCAAATCGATTAAAAAATCCCGCATCCTGATCCTTGGCATGGCGTACAAGCCAGACATCGCCGACCTGCGCGAATCGCCGGGATTGTCCGTGTACGAGCTGTTTAAGGACAGCGGCGCCAAGGTGGACTATTACGACCCGTATGCGACAAGCTTCCGTGAAAAATCCGGCGGCGTGGTGCACAGCGTCGAATACGATCTCGATAAATTCAAAGCCTACGACTGCATCGTCTTGGTGACGAATCACAGCAACTTCGATTATGAAGGAATCGCTCACCTCGGCGTGCCGATCGTGGATACGCGCAATGCGTTCCGCGATTATCCGCTGCCGCATGTGTATAAGATCGGCCACTCCGTTGCGCATATCAAGGAAGAGTCCCCAGCGCTGATCGTAGGTTAAGGATACGAGGATTGATGCTCAAAAAACCGATCTTCGTCCGCCTTCGGGCGTTGTCGGGAAGCAAGCGGCCGGCCCTGCTTGCGCTTGGCGGGATGCTGTTGATGGCTTTGCTTATGTTATTGGCCTTTATCCGGCCATCGGGTTCACATGCGAAGGCGACCTGGATTTGGGAGACGAAGGTTATCGAACAGCAACCGGGTGAGCTGCTGAACTTTGTCCGCGGGCAGGGTGTGGACACGATCTTCTTGCAAATTGGCAGCGGGGTGGAGCAGGACAGTTACCGCAGCTTCATCCGTGCTGCCGCCCAAGCAGGCATCCAGGTGCATGCCTTAAGCGGTCATCCGGAGTGGGCGCTGCGGGAGCACCGGGATGAAGCCGAGGCGTTTCTGAAATGGGTGATCGACTTCAACCGGGAAGGGAAGCCGGAGGAGCGGTTTGCCGGCGTCCAACTGGACGTTGAGCCCTACCTGCTGGACCGATGGCAGAAGGATCAAGAAGCCGTGGTAGAGCAGTGGATGGAGGGCGTCCGCGTCTGGACCGAAGAGGCGAGATATAACGATCTTGCGATCGGTGCGGCCGTTCCGTTCTGGCTGGATCGGATCGACCACCCGAGCGGGGCCTTGCAGCTGCCGCTGGGCGACTGGATGGTTGATCAGTTCGATTACTTGGCGATTATGGCCTATCGGGATGCTGCAGGCCGCATCTATGAAATTTCACAGCGGACGCTAAATGAAGCGGATCGGCAAAAGAAACGGGTCTGGGTGGGCGTCGAGCTGGGCGAGAGCCGGGAAGGGCCCGGCGTCTCCTTCCATGATCTGCCGCTTGCTTCGCTGGACCGGGAAATGGAAAGGTTAGAGGAGCTGGGGAAAAGGCACGGATCGTTTGCCGGCATTGCCGTTCACAGCTATGAAGCTTGGCATCGTAAACTCAATGGGCCGTAATAACAGAAGGCTGCCCCATAGAAATAGACGGGGACAGCCTTTGTTTTGATCTTGGTTAGGACAGTCTTCTCTGTTTTTGCTATAATAAAACTAATTGGCAGTTGTGGAAATGGAGAGATTGGCATGATCCTACATAAAGGCGAAATCTTGTTCCGTCAAGGGGACGATGGTTCTTTTCTATACCATATTAAGAGCGGGCTGTTTAAGGTAACGCGTCTGCACCCGAACGGGAACATGGTTTTGTTTAATATTTTGTACCCGGGGGAAACGGTACCGCATCATTCCTTGATTACCCCGAAAGAGGTGCACGGGACGGCGATCGCTCTCATGCGCAGCGAGGTTGAAGCGATCCCTGCGCAGGTATGGTACCGCGAGCTTCAGGAGGATCCGAAGAAACCGCTGGAGGTCGCGCAGTTATTGCAGGAGAAGGTTCGATTTATGCAAGAGCGGCTCGACCATTTGACGGTGGGAACGCCGGCCGAACGGCTGGAGCTGCTGACCAAATGGCTGGGACAGCATGCCCATGGCCTGCCTTTGACCGATTACTTAACCCAGGAAGAGATCGGCCAGCTGATCGGCGTGCGGCGGGAGACGGTGAACCGGCTGCTGCGCGGCCATGGTCACGACCGGTCGTAAACCGTCTTCACGAACAAAAGCGCGGATAACGGGAGGTTCCTCCTGCTGTCCGCGCTTTTTGTATGTCTCAAGGCTGATTTTCTGTTAGTTGAGCGTATCTTCCAGGCTGTCTGCCGGGCCAAAAAATTCGAAGTGAATCCGCTCGTCCGGTACGCCCCATTCCTTCAAGGCGCGGCGAACCGCCTTCATGAACGGAACCGGGCCGCAGAAGTAAAAGTCGCTGTCAGCTGTCGTAATCGTCTTCAGCCAAGGCAGATCGATATAGCCGGTTTTGTCGCAGCCTTCGCCGGCTTCGGACGTTTCATATACGGTGTAGGTACGCAGATTGTCGTTGGTCCGTGCGAGCTCGGCAATATGCTCCTTCATCGCATGGTGCTTCGCGTTGCGAGCGGCGTGGACATAGACGATATCGCGTTTGATTTCGCCTTGCAGCGCTGCTTCCAACATGCTGACCATCGGCGTAAGACCAACGCCGCCGCTGAGCAACACAAGCGGCAGGTTCGACGATGGATTCAATGTGAAATCGCCGGCCGGCGCGCTAAGTTCGAGCACATCGCCTTCTTCGATCTGGGTATGCAGATAGGTCGAGACAATGCCCGCCGGGCAGTCCTCCGCAGCATCCTCCCGTTTCACCGAAATCCGGTAATACGGCTTGCCCGGTGCCGTGGACAGGCTGTAATGGCGCAGATGGGTAAACTCCTGGCCTTCCGGTTTCACACGGACAGTAATGTATTGCCCCGGCTCATAGGCGGCAATCGCTTGGCCGTCCTCCGGCTTCAGATAAAAGGAGGTGATCACGTCGCTCTCCTTAATCTTCCGGTCAACGATGAAGCGGCGGAATCCGCGCCAACCGCCTTCTTTTTGCTCGGCTTCGCGGTACATCTCCGCTTCTACGCTGATAAATACGTCCGCAATGACACCATATGCCTTAGCCCAAGCATCAAGGATTTCCTCGGTGGCGGCGTCACCCAGCACCGTCTTGATGGCGGCGAGCAGGTTCTCGCCAACAATCGGGTATTGCTCCGGCTGGATTCCTAACGCCCGGTGCTTCTGGGCAATGCCGCGAACGACCGGAAGAATCTCTTCCAGACGGTCAATGTGCGCCGCAGCGGCATACACCGCATTCGCCAGCGCGGTAGGCTGTTTGCCTTGGCGTTGGTTGGCATGGTTAAACACGTTGAGCAGCTCGGGATGATTTTTGAACATGGTCTGATAGAAGGTTTTCGTAATCGTTTGTCCATGAACTTCGAGAACAGGTACGGTAGATTTAATGATTTCGATCGTCTTTGAATCAAGCATCGGTGGAACCCTCTTTCCTTGATTTTTCGTTCCACCTCAGTATAGGAAGGCTTGAATGGTCAAAAGGTGACTTTCGTCACATCGAAAATTGCCAATGTGTGAACTGTTACTAAAATGCAATGACATCTATCACACAATCCAAGGAAATAAATTGGCTTGTCGCCTGTCCCGTGGAGTCATGATTTGTTTTGTGGTATAATATGAATAGAAGAAATTCTAACAGAAAGGATCAGGATACCATGAGTCCCCGAAGGACGAAATCCCAAAGGACGATTTGGAAACGTTGTGATCTCTCTTACACTTAGCTCCTTTCGTAGCTAGTCGGTATTTCGGCGACAAACCTACGAAGGAAGCGTGAAATCATGCGAAGGATGAATTCCTCATGGACTCACTCCGTAGGGTGTTGCCGAATGGTCAACCAAACTACGATAAGAGGGATTCCAAATGAGGACAATAGCAAGATGGCAGACGTACGGTACTCGGTTATTAATGATGTTAGCAGGATCTAGTTTATTGGCGTTTACGTATTACCACATCAATTTTCAGAACGGATTGTCGGAAGGCGGATTTGTTGGCCTGGCGTTGCTTGGCAAATATTTGTTTAACCTGCCTCCGGCCTTGACCATGATCGCACTCGATTTGCCGATCGTGGTGCTTGCCTGGTGGTTGAAGGGCCATCGGTTCGTGCTGAATACGGTGGTGGCATCATTGACGTTTTCGCTGGTTTACGAGTTGTGCGAGCAATTTTCGCCGCTGTCGATGAACCTGCACGGCAACCTGCCGTTGGCCGCATTACTGTCGGGTCTTCTCACCGGTTTCGGTGCGGGACTTGTGCTGCGGGCCGGCGGAGCGAGCGGCGGGGACGATATCTTGTCCATGCTTCTAAGCCAGTGGTCCGGCATCAAGATCGGTACGATGTTTATTATCATGGATGCGGTCGTGCTGACGGTCTCATTGTTATATTTACCATTCAAAGAAACGATGTTTACCATATTGGCAGTGCTGATCGCCGGCAAAGTGATTACCTGGACCGTCCATTACGGTCAGGGACAGCTTACGCCGATGCGGCTGCCTTACCATCCAATCAAAGAGAAAACGGCTCGAGCTTAAGGCTCGGGCCGTTTTCTCTTTGATGGATCAGGATCTCCAAGATCCCTGCTGCCGGCGGATCAATACGATTTGTCCGGCGTGGTAGGCATCATGCAGCAACCAGCGGGAGAGCTCGCGTCCGAACGATTCGCCCGTATTGGCGTATGGTGCCCCTAGGGCTTCATCGGTTAAAGAAGCGATCGCCTCGCGCAATTCCTGTTGGATTCGTTTCGTTTCGGCCAGAACGTCGGCCCATGCCGCTTCATCCGAGGTCCCGCCGGTTCCGGCGAAGGTGTCTTCGTTTTTTTCTAAGGCCGGGCCCGGATTGATTCCTCTTAAGCGGCTGAGGATCCGCCCGTTATAATAATTGATGTGATTGACGGTTTGCCAGATCGTATTGCCGCCTCCCGGCGGAGCCCAAGCGGCTTGCTCGGCGGTCAAACCTTCCAATGCCGTCGACAACGGCACGATCCATTCCTCGACATCCCAAGTATTGTCCTTTTGCACAACGAGTAAATCGACGGGGGTAATGCTCATTCCATTTCCTCCTTATCATTGTAACTGGCTAATTACGATTTCAAGGGTTACAATGATATTGTAGCAGAAGAAATGAGAAATGTAACCATTTATTTATTGATTAGGTCGTTACGGATTTGGGGGCTTCGAAGTGGAAACATTATGGAGTGATTTTTTGAACAGCGAGTGGCATGACTGGCGGGGAAGCGGACGCAGCGAAGATCGGCTGGAAAAGCTGAACTGGCAGCAGTGGTTCCTTAATCAATGGCAATTGACTGCTCCTGTGCCGATGCCGGCGGAAGAGGTCTTGGCCATGCGTCATTTTCGGGAACGCCTGCATGCCTTAACGGTCAAACTGGCGGGAGGCGGTAAGATGGAGGAGGCGGATTGGCAGGTGCTCAATAAACATTTGGCGCAGGATCTGGTTACCCGCAGGTTGTCCGGAGAACCGGGAGACATCCGGCTGCAATATGTTCCAGTGACGGAGGACTGGCGCCATGTGCGGGCAGAGATTGCCGCCAGCTTCGGTGAAACGCTGCTTCACGGGGAAACGTCAAGAATTCGCCTGTGTGATAACCCGGATTGCCGCTGGTTTTTTTACGATGACACGCGCAACCGGACGAAGAAATACTGCGAAGACAAGACGTGCGGCAACCTGATGAAGGTACGGCGGTTTCGCGCCCGGAAGAAGACTGGAATCGATCAAAGCGAGCAATAGCGATTCTTCTATAAATAACAAGAAACAGGCGGCCGAGAGGGGCTGCCTGTTTCTTGTTGGGGTATTTACTTTTGCGATTTTGGCGCGTCTTCAAACAGATACAGATATTCGCCGTACCCTTCCTTCTCCAGATCGGCCTTCGGCACGAAGCGGAGCGCTGCGGAATTGATGCAATAGCGGAGTCCCGTTGGTTCTGGGCCGTCCTCGAAGACGTGGCCCAGATGGGAATCACCCAGCCGGCTGCGCACTTCAGTGCGAATCATAAAATGGCTGGTATCGGTTCTCTCCTTGATGTGGTAGCTCCGGATCGGGCGGGTAAAGCTCGGCCAACCGCAGCCGGCATCGTATTTGTCACGGGAGCTGAACAACGGCTCGCCGGAAACGACATCGACGTAAATGCCTTCTTCCTCATGGTCCCAATACTCTCCGGTAAATGGACGCTCGGTCGCATTATTTTGCGTGACCTCATATTGGATCGGCGTCAGCTTGCGCTTCAGCTCTTCCCGATCGGCAGGGCCGGACCAGTGGCGCTCCAGGAAATCCTCGCGGCCGGAGCCTTTGCGATACAGCCGGTAGTGTCCCGGATTCTTCTTATGGTATTGCTGATGATACTCCTCGGCAGGATAGAATGGGGCTGCCGGCAGAATCGGGGTGACAATCGGTTTATCGAAGCGGCCGCTTTGCGCAAGCTCTTGCTTGGAAGCTTCCGCTTCCAGACGCTGCTGCTCATCATGATAAAATATCGCGGTCCGGTACGAATCGCCGCGGTCATGGAATTGGCCGCCTTCGTCCGTTGGATCAATTTGCTGCCAATACAACTCCAGCAGCTTGCGGTAAGGAAAGATGTCCGGGTCGTACGTAATTTGCACGGCTTCGTAATGCCCGGTATTCCCGGCGCAAACCTCCTCGTACGTAGGGTTCACCGTATGACCGCCGGTATATCCAGAAATAATGCCGTGAACGCCGGGCAGTTCCTCGAATGGTGATACCATGCACCAGAAGCAGCCTCCGGCAAACGTGGCTAATTTGAGATTGGAATTTGATGATGGACTCATTTGGGATCCCTCCATTTCATCACTATTATAACTTGTTTTGGCACAAAGCCAAAATGATAGCATAAAAGGCTGGTTCTCTCGTAAAGTGCGTGCTATAATATAACTCAATAAAACATGCATGGTTCCCAAAGGGGAGTAGCTGTTACAATAAAGTCGTCATTACGGGAGTTATACATACCCCGGCTTTATTGGCAACGAAGAGTTGTTAGCGAGACCTTTGCCCGTAGCGAGTATTGGGTAAAGGTCTTTTTTGATGCGTAAATGCGTCGTGCCCAATACGGACACGGCGTATTTTTTTGGAACGGTGGGATCTTCCCGTAGTCCCAGCCATATCGAACGTCCGATTGTACCGTCTCGCAGCCTTTGCAGGCCTGCGGCAATTGACGTGAATGGCGAGGCCGTTATCCAGAAAAAATAGATCCGTTGCATGGAACATTTAGAAAGGGGAGAGAACATGGACTTACTGTCACCGGAATTTTGGATGGCCTTATTATCCATCGTCCTGATCGACCTCGTCTTAGCCGGGGATAACGCGATCGTCATTGGGCTTGCCGCCCGCAATGTGCCGCAACAGGATCAGAAGAAAGTTATCGTATGGGGGACCCTGGGGGCGATTCTGATCCGGGTGATCATGACACTGCTCGTCGTGCAGCTGCTCAACATCCCGGGTTTACGACTTGCCGGGGGGCTTGCATTAGTCTGGATTGCTTATAAACTGCTGATTGAGGAGAAAAGTCATGAGATCAAGGCCGGGAACCAAATGTGGGCGGCCATCCGCACGATCATCATCGCCGATGCCATGATGGGCCTCGACAACGTGCTTGCGGTAGCTGGCGCGGCGCACGGGGACACCATGCTGGTCATTATCGGTCTGGCCGTATCCGTACCGATTATGGTTTGGGGCAGCACGATGATTTTGAAGCTGACTGAACGCTTTCCGATCGTCATTACGATTGGGGCAGCCGTGCTGGCTTGGACAGCATCCAAGATGATCGTCGAAGAACCGCTGATTCATGACTGGTTCGTCAGCCCTTGGATTAAATACGGCTTCGAGCTGCTCATCATCGCCGCTGTCGTGCTGCTGGGCAAATTCATGAAGAAGCGCAAAGCGCGGCTTCACCAAGCGAAAGCGATGCCGCAGACAAACGGAAGTTAAAGGAAAAACGCATGCAAACAACGCCGCAGGTGGCTGATCATTTGGCCCGTCGCGGCGTTGTTTTTTTGCGATTTTTTGGCTCCGGAGTTAAGTGTTGTTCTCCCGGGCAGATAAACGAAACTGCTTAGGCGACATGCCAAACCGCTTGCGGAACACTTTATGAAAGTAGTTGTAGCTGGGGAAACCGGAGCTTTCCGCAACGTGCTCCAGCGACAGAGGGCTGAAAATAATCCGCTCGCGCGCCATGTTCAGCCGCACCTCCAGCGTGTATTGAATCATGCTGGTGCCAAAGGCCTGCTTGAACAGATGCACCGCCCGCGACACGCTGATGCCGACGTGGGCTGCAGCGTCCTCCAGCTTAAATGGGGAGGAGGCGTTTTCTTCGATATAATTTTTCAGACGGTGGGCAAGATAGGTAGGATAGGTGGGCTGCGGCTGCTCGAGCAAATTCCGTTCGATCTCCAGGCACAGAATCTTCAAGTAGTACTCGGAGATTTCCGGCATCGGGTTGGAGATGCGGCGCTGCTCCAGCATAATCTGCCGGAAGGCCCCAACCATCCCTTCGGACAGGGGAACCTTCAAGCGGTGCGGAAGCGGCCGGCGGTTCCACCAGGACTCGATCCATTCCCCGGACAAAAAAATATGGTAATCTCCGCTGGAAACCACCGGTTCGCCTGTTCCGTTCGTTTCGGCTTCGATTTTCAGCTCGTAAGGGTCCCCGGGGGCAAACAGCAGCAAATCCCCAGGCTCAAGCAACTCCAGCCGCCCGTTTAACCGCGTACGGCATTTGCCTAACGTCTGCAGGCGGATCAGATAATTTTCGTGCCCGTTCGGCTGGGTCGTGTGGAACGGCTTGCGGTGCAACGAATAGCCGGCATGTAAAATTTGCAGGTTTACCTCTTTGTTCATCGGTGTCCTCCACAGGGTTCTCGAAAAAAATGACCAGATTGTTCATGTTTCAATCATATTATTCATTTTACATTGGAGCAATTTGAAATACCATGGTACATGGGTAGCGCATCAAATTGACAAACATCTGCTTGGCAGGAGTGACCAAAATGACAGACATCCAGATTGGCATTATCGGCTGCGGCAACATCAGTCCGGCTTACCTCCGTCATTTGGCGAAGAGCGACAGGCTGAAGGTTGTGGCGCTGGCCGACCAGTTTCCGGAGAAGGCGCGCGAGCGGGCCGAGGAATTCGGAATTGAAAACGTATTCACAGTTGAAGAAATGTTGCGGCATCCTAAGATCGACCTGATTCTGAATCTCACGGTGCCTTCGTCCCATGCGGCGATTAACATTGCGGCTCTGGAGCACGGCAAGCATGTCTACGTGGAGAAGCCGCTGGCCATCCACTTGGAGGATGCCAGTCGAATGCTGGAGCTGGCCGCTGCACGCCATCTTCGCGTCGGCTGTGCCCCCGATACCTTCCTTGGCGCCGGACTGGAAACGGCCCGCAAGGCGATTCAAGACGGGCTGATCGGCCGTCCGGTGGCAGCCAGCGCGTTTATGGTAAGCGGCGGGCCGGAGAGCTGGCATCCGAATCCGGAGTTCTTCTATGCAGAAGGCGGCGGGCCGATGTTCGACATGGGGCCGTACTATCTGACGGCGCTGGTCCAATTACTTGGACCGATTCGCCGGATCAGCGGTTCGGCGGGAAGCCAGATTCCGGAGCGGACGATCGGGTCCGGTCCCAAAGCGGGCACCCCGATTCCCGTTCATACGCCAACCCATTACAGCGCAACGCTGGATTTTGTGGGAGGGGCGATCGGTACGCTGGTGACCAGCTTTGACGTGCGGGGCGGCAGCATGCTGCCGCGGATTGAGATTTACGGCACCGAAGGTACGCTGGAAGTCCCTGATCCGAACTGGTTTACCGGTGAGGTGAAGCTGCGTCGGGCCGGGGAAGAGACTTGGGAGACGCTGCCGCCGGTGTTTGCCAGCGGAGATAACGAGCGGGGACGCGGTATTGAGGAAATGGTGCAAGCGATACAGGAAGGCCGGGAGCATCGAGCCAGCGGCAAACTGGCTTATCATGTCCTGGAGGCGATGCATGCGGTTGCCCGGTCCTCGAAGGAAGGTCGGCATATCCTGTTGAGCCCTGTAGAGCTCTAATCGGACTTACTATGATGAAGAGGAGAATGAAATCATGACGAAGCTTGGTTTGCAGTTGTATACGGTAAGAGATCATTTGGAACGGGATTTTGAAGGAACTTTGCGCAAAGTGGCAGAGCTTGGCTATCAAGGGGTCGAGTTTGCCGGATTTTACGGGCGCACGGCAGAGCAAGTACAGGAGATTTTGCGGGAGACGGGATTAACGGCGATTGGTGCGCATACCCCATATACCCGGTTGAAGGAAGCGATCGACGAGGAATTGGCGTTTAATAAAGCGATTGGCAGCCGCTATATCATCGTTCCTTATTTGGCAGAGGAAGACCGCAACCGTTGGTCGGAAATCATCGAAGATTTGAAAAAATTCGGTGAAAAGTGCAAAGAGGAAGATTTGGTGCTTTGCTATCATAATCATGATTTTGAGCTGACGTTACAGCACGACGGCAAGCCGGTGCTTGACGCCATCTACGAGCAAGTGCCTGAACACCTGTTGCAGGTTGAGCTTGATTCCTGCTGGGTCGCCTTTGCTGGAGCGAATCCGCTGGATTATATCGCTACATATACGGGGCGGCTTCCGCTGGTGCACTGGAAGGACGTGGTCAAGAAGGCGGACGGTTCGCCGGATACGGTTGAGCTTGGCCGCGGGGAGATTGCCATCACGGAAATCGGCGATGCTGCGATTGCTGCGGGGGTGGAATGGTTAATCGTCGAGCAGGATCATTGCGCCGGAGATTCGCTCACGAGCATTCAGACAAGCATGGAATGGGTACGTGACTATGCGCAAAAAGGAGGTAAACTTCATGTCTAAAACGTTGAAAGTAGCCATTATCGGCTGCGGCGGGATTGCGAACGGAAAACATTTGCCAAGCCTGGCCCAGCAGCCTGAGGTGGAGATGGTCGCATTTTGCGATATTATCGAGGAGCGCGCAGCCAAAGCCGCAGCGCAATACGGCGGGGAGAACGCCAAGGTGTATACCGATTATCGCCAGCTGTTAGAGGAAAGCGATGCTGAAGTTGTGCATGTGTGCACGCCAAACGATTCCCACGCCGAAATTACGATTGATTCGTTGGAATCCGGTCGCCATGTCATGTGTGAGAAGCCGATGGCTAAGACGGCAGAGCAGGCTCGTCAAATGCTGGATGCAGCGAAGCGTACGGGCAAGAAGCTGACAATCGCCTACCAAAACCGGTTCCGCAGCGACAGCTTGTATTTGAAGGAGATTTGCGAAAAAGGTGAGCTCGGCGACATTTATCTGGGGAAGGCGCTGGCGCTTCGCCGCCGGGCCGTGCCAACTTGGGGCGTCTTCCTCGATGAGGAGAAGCAAGGCGGCGGTCCATTGATTGATATCGGTACGCACGCTCTGGATCTGACCTTGTGGCTGATGGACAACTATGAGCCGAAGAGCGTCACCGGTTCTGTCTTCCACAAGCTTGGCAGCCGCGAGAATGCAGCGAATGCATTCGGGCCATGGAATCCGGAGGAGTTCAAAGTGGAGGACTCCGCATTTGGCTTCATTACGATGAAGAATGGCGCGACAATCATTCTGGAATCAAGCTGGGCGCTGAACATCGTGGATATCGGCGAAGCCAAAACACTGCTGTGCGGAACGGAAGGCGGCGCGGACATGACCAACGGACTACGGATCAATGGGGAGAAATTGAGTCGCCTGTATGAAACGAAGATTGATTTGGGCTCGGGCGGTGTTGCCTTCTTCGAGGGGAAACAGGAGACCGAAGCTACTCGTGAAGCAAGAGCTTGGGTACAAGCGATTCTCGAGGATAAGGAACCGCTGGTGAAACCGGAGCAAGCGTTGGTTGTCACGGAAATTTTGGAAGCGATTTACGAGTCGGCGAGAACGGGTAAAACGGTTTATTTTGATTAATCACGGGAGGGACCGGAGATGAAATTAGGCGTATTTCTCGTATTGTTCGGAGGGCTCCCCTTGGAGCAGGCGCTGGATAAGGCAGCGGCACAGGGGCTAAAAGCTGTAGAGATCGGGACTGGAGGTTATCCTGGCAACGCGCATTGTAATCCCGATGTATTGTTGGAAAATAAACAAGCGCGGGAGGAGTTCAAACGGGCGGTGGAATCGCGGGGGTTAACGATCAGTGCGCTCAGCTGCCACGGCAATCCTCTGCACCCGCAAAAGGCGGTGGCGCAAGAGTTCCATGACGCTTTCGTCAAGACCGTTCAATTGGCTGAATTACTGGAGGTGCCGGTGGTAAATACGTTCTCCGGCTGTCCCGGCGATCACGAGGACGCGAAATATCCGAACTGGCCGGTTGCACCGTGGCCGAACGATTACCAGGAGATCCTCGATTGGCAGTGGAACCAGAAGGTGATTCCGTATTGGTCGGAAATGGGCCGTTATGCCGCAGAGCATCATGTGAAGATCGGTCTGGAGCTGCACGGCGGGTTCTCCGTGCATACGCCGGCCACGCTGCTTCGCCTACGCGAAGCGGCTGGGGAAGCCATCGGCGCCAATTTGGACCCCAGCCATATGTGGTGGCAGGGAATTGATCCGGTGCAGGCGATCTCGATCCTTGGCCGGGCTGGGGCGATTCACCATTTCCACGCCAAGGACACGACGATTGATCCGGTGAACGTGAACCGTTACGGGCTTACGGATATGCAGCCTTATACGATGATGCAGGATCGGGCCTGGCAGTTCCGTACAGTAGGATATGGCCATGATTTGAAAACCTGGGCGGACATTATCAGTGCCCTTCGCTTGTATGGCTACGATTATGTTGTCAGCATCGAGCATGAAGACGGCCTGATGTCGATCGACGAAGGGTTCACGAAGGCGGTACGCAATCTCCAGCAGGTGTTGGTGGAAGATTCTGCCGGCGAAATGTGGTGGGTATAAGTTACAACCAGCGTAATATACTATACTAGCGGCCGCCGCCTAGGCGGTCGTTTTTTTAAATGACCGGGCATCCCCCTTACTTTCCTCTAATAAATATGCTATTATGAAATATACTAACAAATTGTAAGCTTTCAGCCCTTAGGTCGGCGATGATAACGAGGTGAATTTTATGGATGAGCATTCCCAGGCAATGTGTCCGCGATTTGAATCGGCATTTTCGTTTTTAGGCAAACGTTGGAACGGTCTGATCATCAAAACGCTGATGGACGGTCCCAAGCGATTTAAGGATATTTCGAATCAGATTCCTTCCATGAGCGATAAAATGTTATCCGAGCGGATGAAGGATCTGGAATGTGAAGGAATCCTGGTTCGCCATGTCTATCCTGAGACGCCGGTCCGGATTGAATATGAACTAACGGAGAAAGGCCGGGCGCTTCGTCCCGTTATGGAACAAGTGCAGTCCTGGGCGGAAGAGTGGATTAAATAAACAACGAACATGCCGTTACCGGCGAGCGGGCGGCATGGAATATCATAGAAAGTAGGTGTACGTGTGGCTGATGTAATTGTTATTGGAGCAGGACCTGCAGGAGCTAGTGCAGCACTTTTCTTGGCGAAGGCAGGTAAAGAAACGCTCGTTCTGGACAGCAACTCCAGTATGACCAAACGGGCATGGATCGAGAATCATTACGGTGCGAAGGACATTTCCGGACCCGATTTGCTGAAGGTCGGCCGGGAGCAAGCGGAGAAATTCGGCGCGAAGTTCATTGAAGAGAAAGTGACTGACATCGATACGAACGGTGGTTCAACGGTTACGGTGAAGACCGAATCCGGCCGCAGTTATGAAGCGTCCCATATCATATTGGCCACCGGCGCGTTAACCGACCTTGCAAGCGCTATCGGTTTGGAGCTGAAGGAAGGCCGCGAACCTCGAATCAAAACGGTGATTGCTACGGATGGCCAAGGCCGTACGAGCATTCCGCGCATTTGGGCAGCAGGAACGGTTGCCGGGGTAAGCGTGCATACGATCATTACCGCGGGCGACGGCGCGAAGGTCGCGATTGAGTTGATCAGCGAAATGAACGGCGAACGCTACGTTGATCACGACGTACTTAAGTAAGACATCTGAACATACAACAGGCCTCCGATGACGGGGGCCTTTTTATTTTTGCCAATATCCATCAGGGAGCCTGAAATTTGAGAACCTGCACTTTGTCCGGTATGCTTAAGAAGAAGGAATACGATCTGGCCGAAGTTGGGAAAATGATGAGGAGAAAGGCAGGGCGGCTATGTTTAACAGATGGCGATGGTTCGTTGGATGTATGGCAGGACTGACTATAATCATAATCGCGTCGGCGTGCGCCCGCGGCCAGATTATGGATCAACCGACACCAGCGGAGACGCAGACAACAGAAGTAGAACACCCCCACGATATCACATTAATGATTGATGGAGGCACCTTTATCCCTGATGTGACGCGTAACCTGCATTTTGATTATATCGACGGGTTAACGGTACGTCATGCCTTGGCAAGCAGCGGGATTGTCAAATTTACAGAGGACCAGTCCGCCATTCAATCGGTGGGGGAGGTGTCGCTGGATTCGGCGTTGGAATGGGGGACCCGGCTAAATGATAAGGAGCTGGCCTCTACCAACTGGGATCAGGAGCTGCAAATGGGTGACAAGCTGCTGGTTTACGTCAAGACGGTGGACAGCTATGAAGCGATCTCGCCGCTGGCGTCCTTGCTGTTGATTATCGACGGGGGCAGTCAGAAGCAATATTTTGTCCATAAATACAGTGATAACACCACCGTTCGAGATCTCCTGAAGCACAGTGGATTGGTACAGTTTAACCCTAACCATAAATCAATTATCTCCGTCGGCGGCTATACCCCTAAGCAGGACGAGCAATGGATCCTGAAAGTGAATGGGAAGAAGCTGCTGGATAATGGCCTGGATATGAGATTAAAGCCGCAAGACTACGTGGAGATTACCTTGACGACGCAATAGAAGTACGATGTAACTTAGAGATCCGTAATCCTGGTGATCATCCGGGAGAGCGGATTTTTTTACAGAACATTGAAAAAGTTATGACAAAAGTATGTTAAAATTTTCACAATTAATGTGAATGGAATCACAAAGTCCTCCTTATTTGAAAAGTATACTGGGAGCATGGGAGCACTTCAAATTTTAACTATCGCTAAGTTGCATGAGACCCAGGTGTTTATTGGAGGAGGCATTCTAAAGATATGGGAATGGAACGAGAGAAACTAGTTGTTATCGGTAACGGAATGGCCGGAATCAGCACGGTAGAGCAAATCCTGAAGTTGACTACGAAATTTGACATTACGGTATTCGGAAGCGAGCCGCATCCGAACTACAATCGAATTATGCTGTCATATGTGCTGGAAGGCAGCAAAACGCTGGACGATATCGTGCTGAACGATTTGAACTGGTACAAAGAGAACGGGATCACCCTGCATGTCGGAACTGCAGTGGAACGGATTGATGCCGAAGCCAAAGAGGTCGTCGCCGATAATGGGTTGCGCGTCCCGTACGATAAAGTGCTGATCGCAACGGGCTCCAATTCGCTGATCTTGCCGATTCCAGGCAGCGATAAGGAAGGGGTCGTTGGCTTCCGTGACATCGCGGCCTGCAAGCAAATGTTGGAGGCGGCGAAGACCTACAAGAAGGCGGCCGTCATTGGCGGTGGACTGTTGGGATTGGAAGCGGCCAAAGGCCTTGTGCAACTGGGGATGGACGTGACGGTTGTACATTTGATGGAAGATCTGATGGAACGCCAGTTAGACCATCAGGCAGCGAGCATGTTGAAAGCAGAGTTGGAGCGGCAAGGGATCAAATTTAAGATGGGCGCACAAACGACGGAGCTGTTTGGCGACCATCGGGTTCGCGGCCTGCGCTTTGCCGACGGGACGGAGCTGGAGGCGGAATTCGTCGTTATGGCTGTGGGAATCCGACCTAATGTTGCGGTTGCTAAAGCCAGCGGCATCGAAGTGAACCGTGGGATCGTCGTGAACGACTATCTGCAAACCTCGCTTGAAGGTGTGTATTCTGTGGGGGAATGTACGGAGCACCGCGGGGTTTGTTACGGTCTGGTTGCGCCTTTGTTCGAGCAGGGGATGGTGTTGGCGAAGCATATCAGCGGCGTGGATACCGCGCCTTATGAGGGTTCGGTCGTATCGACCAAGCTCAAAATTTCCGGCGTGGATGTATTCTCCACCGGTGAATTTATCGATGGACCGGAGCATACAGTGATCGTCAGCAAGGACGAGTGGAAACGCACCTATAAGAAAATTTTGCTGAAGGACGGCAAGCTGGTTGGGGCAGTGCTGTTCGGGGATATCACAGATTCGGCTGAGCTGCAGAAGCTGATTAAGCAAGGCGCGGAGATGACCGATGAGTTGTACGAATCGCTGATGGGCGGGGGCTGCTGCGGCGGCACCAAGAAGAAGGCATCGGTCGAAACGATGAGCGATGAGGAAATCGTCTGCGGCTGTAACGGGGTGACGAAAGGCACGATCGTGGACTGCATCGTAAATCAAGGGATGACGACGGTCGACGAAATTAAAGCGAGCACCGGAGCGACTCGATCTTGCGGCGGCTGTAAACCGGTCGTCGAGCAGATCCTGCAATATGTGCTTGGCGATGGCTTTACCCAATCGGCGAAACAGGGGATTTGCAGCTGCACTACGCTTAGCCGGGACGAGATCGTTGCCGAGATTAAAGCGAAAGGGCTGCAGACAACCAAAGAAGTGATGAATGTGCTCGGATGGACGCAGCCGGAAGGCTGTTCGAAGTGTCGGCCGGCGATTAACTACTATCTAGGCATGATCTACCCGGATACCCATGAAGATGAAAAAGCTTCGCGTTTCGTCAACGAACGGATGAATGCCAACATTCAAAAGGACGGCACGTATACCGTGGTGCCGCGGATGTACGGCGGCGTCACAACGCCGGAAGATCTGAAGAAAATCGCCGATGTTTCGTTGAAATACAATGTCAAGGTGGTCAAGGTCACGGGCGGACAACGGCTGGATTTGATCGGCGTGAAGAAAGAGGACCTGCCGAAGGTGTGGGCAGAGCTGGATATGCCGTCAGGTTATGCTTATGCCAAATCGTTGCGCACAGTAAAGACCTGCGTTGGTTCGCAGTTCTGCCGTTTTGGCACCCAGGATTCAATGGGTATGGGCGCGCTGCTGGAGCGCAAATTCGAGCGGCTGGACTTCCCGGCGAAATTTAAGATGGCGGTTAACGGCTGCCCGCGTAACTGCGCCGAGTCGTGCACCAAAGATATCGGGATCGTTGGCAATGACGGCGGTTGGGAGGTTTTCATTGGCGGCAACGGCGGGATCAAGCCGCGCTTGGCGGACTCGCTGTGCAAGGTGAAAACCGATGAGGAATTGATTGAAGTGTGCGGCGCGCTGATGCAGTACTACCGTGAAACCGGCAACTACCTGGAGAGAACGTCGGAATGGGTGGAACGGATGGGCCTTGAGCATATCCGCTCGGTTATCGTTGACGATGTGAAGAACCGCAAAGCGCTGATGGAACGGATTGAATTTGCTTTGAAGCAAGTATCCGATCCATGGAAAAAAGTGCTGAACGACAACGAACAGCTTGGCAAATTGTATCACTCGTTAGAAGTGAGCAGCCAGCTGTAATACAGCGTCCTAGAGAAAGGGGTCATGGTGCATGAGTATGGAGAGTAAGGGCGAAACGTTTTATCCTGTTGGTGCCTTGGAGGATTTTCTGCTGCAAATCGGGCGTGTCGTGGAAGTGGCCGGCCTGCAAATTGCCGTGTTCCGAACATCGGATGGCCGGATTTTTGCGGCGCTGAACCAAAATCCGCATCCAAAGGGCGGACCGCTGGCCGAGGGGATCGTATCGGGTCATTATCTGTATGATCCGTTGTATGATTGGAAAATCGACCTGACCACCGGGCTCGTTCAAGCACCGGATACCGGGCAGGTCACGATGTTCCCGGTCAAGGTGGAGGACGAACAGGTCTACATTGCCGCTGCTGCTTTGCAGCAAGCGTAGTGCGGCTATCGACAGCGCGGTGATCGGAAGGTCGCCGCGCTATTTTTGAAGCATGAGGCAAGTTTGATTTGGGGGCGGTGCGGTATTCGTCGCAATGGCATATTGGTTCATTTCCCCCATGCGCAAGAAAGCATAGGGCTCATAACCACATATGTATCCCCCAACCTCATTGGGGAGCGAAGAGGATTGGGGGATTTTTTTTCACGTTACACGTTAATAGAAAGCAAAAAAACCGCCCTGCACTCAAGGGACGGTTCAAATCGCTAGAACTAACGCCGAATATGGGGGGAGTACTAGGCGGTTAAATGCGGCAGATTTCGTTCGGGCACAGCTCGCAGTGGCAAATATCTTGCAGCATGACCAGATCTTTGATCACGATCATCCCGTTCTCATAGTCCAGCGCATCCTTCTTGCGCAGGTCGCTCAGCATCCGGTTGACGCTTTCGCGCGTTGCCCCGATCATGTTGGACAAGTCAGTATGGGTGATCTTCTTATTGATCAGAATGGCGTCTCCGTGCGGCTCACCGTACGTATTGCTCAAGCGAATCAAGGTCGAGCACAAAGCGCCCGGTTTGCCGTACATCATCAGATCGCGGAATTTGGTTTGCGTCAAACGGTGATGGATGCCCATCCATTTCATGAAATCGATGGCGAAATCGCAATGCTGACAGATCATGATTTCCAGGTCCTTCTGCTCGATAATGCCGATTTCACAGTCTTCGATGACTTCGGCGGTAAAGCTATGCTTCGAGCTGAAGAACGGATCGGCTTGCCCAACCATATCGCCGACACCATACATGTAGAGGATCAATTCTTTGCCCTCATCCGTCGATTTCGTCAACTTCACACGGCCGCGCTTGATGTAGAACAGTTTATCGGAATAGTCACCTTCCCAGAACAAATGTGTCCCCTCGGGATAAGATTTGTCTTTCATCGTAACGAGAAGGCGATTGAAGTTTTGCTCTGAAAAACAGCTCGTATTGCCGCGGGGCAGGGTGGCATTCACAATTTCACTCATCATCGATTTCCCCTTTGTGCTCCAAATTTTTCTGAAAATTTTAAATTAATTATAACCCGTTTTTTTTAGTTTTTGGGGGCTGTAAAGCCCGAAAAAGTGAACATTGTGAGAAATTTCACTATGTCGAACAGTACGTTCTCACTAAAAACGGTGCAAAATAATAAACTGGCGATCGGTAAGTATTTAAAGGTGATACTATGTACACAATGTAAAGTATATATGAAAAACTTATCGTGACAAGTGAAAACTTTCAACTTTTTTAAAGTATGTGAAAAATTTCACTATACAAAATCAAAAGCCTGTGCTATGATCAAGACATAAAGAGAAGCGCACAAGCTTCATAAGGATTCGCTTGCAAGTGAATTTTTTCACAAATAAGATTTAGGACCACCATCTGCAAGCAATCCCTAAATCAAAATTTAGGAGGATGAGAGAGATGGCTGTTAAAAACGAAGTAGCTGCTAAAGCTCAGCCAACCGCGCAAGAGTATATTCAAACGTTGATCGACAAAGCCAAGAAAGCTTCCGAAGCATTCATGAGCATGGATCAGGAGCAGATCGATAAGATCGTGCAAGCGATGGCTTTGGCTGGGCTCGACAAGCATATGCATCTGGCGAAAATGGCGATCGAGGAAACGGGACGCGGCGTATACGAAGATAAAATCATCAAGAACATGTTTGCAACCGAGTATATCTGGAACAGCATTAAGTACCAAAAAACAGTAGGCGTCATCGAAGACAATCCTTACGAGAGCTTCCAAAAAATCGCCGAGCCGGTTGGGATCATCATGGGGATTACCCCGGTCACGAACCCAACGTCGACCACCATCTTTAAATCTCTGATCGCCATCAAAACTCGCAACCCGATCATCTTCGGCTTCCATCCATCCGCGCAAGCCTGCAGCACGGAAGCCGCTAAAATATTGCTTGAAGCCGCTGTTAAACACGGGGCACCTGCGGACTGTATCCAATGGATCGAAAATCCATCCATGGACCGCACGAACGCGCTGATGAATCACCCGGATGTCGCTTGCATTCTGGCTACCGGCGGTTCCGCGATGGTTAAAGCAGCTTATAGCTGCGGTAAGCCGGCCCTCGGCGTAGGCCCTGGTAACGTTCCTTGCTTCATTGAGAAGAGCGCCGATCTGGATCAAGCGGTCAACGACCTGATCCTGTCCAAAACGTTTGACAACGGTATGATTTGCGCATCCGAACAAGCGGTGATTATCGAAGAACCGATCTTCGACCAAGTGAAGAAGAAAATGATCGCCAACGGCTGCTATTTTGTAAATAAAGAAGAAGCTGCCAAGCTGACCGCAGGAGCCATCAACGCGGAGAAATGTGCGGTGAACCCTGCGATCGTTGGTCAATCGGCCGTAAAAATCGCGGAAATGTGCGGCATCGACGTCCCGGCCGGAACGAAAATTCTCGTTGCCGAGATCGAAGGCGTTGGTCCGAAATTCCCATTGTCCGCAGAGAAGTTGAGTCCTGTACTTGCTTGCTACAAAGTGAAGAATGCAGAGGAAGGCATTAAACGTGCGCTGGAAGTTGTGCAATTCGGCGGCATGGGTCACTCCTCGGTAATCCACTCGAACAATGAGGAAGTGATTCAACAATTCTCCGATCGGATGCCAACTTGCCGGATCCTGGTGAACCAACCTTCTTCGCAAGGCGGTATCGGCGACATCTACAACACAAACCTGCCGTCGCTGACGCTGGGCTGCGGATCGTACGGACGCAACTCGACTTCGTCGAACGTCACGGCCGTGAATCTGATCAACGTGAAAAGGGTGAATCATCGTACCGTGAACATGCAATGGTTTAAAGTGCCTAGCAAAATTTACTTCGAGAAAAACTCGACGCAATACTTGGCGAAGATGCCGGACATCTCCCGCGTCATGATCGTTACTGACCCGATGATGGTGAAGCTCGGCTACGTGGAAAGAGTCGAACATTTCCTGCGTCAACGCCAAACGCCGGTAGCCATCGAAGTGTTCTCGGACGTTGAACCGGATCCATCGACCACGACCGTACAACGCGGTACTGAGCTGATGGCGAAGTTCCAACCGGACTGCATTATCGCCCTGGGCGGCGGTTCGCCGATGGACGCGGCGAAAGGCATGTGGCTGTTCTATGAATATCCGGATACCGACTTCCACAATCTGAAGCAAAAATTCATGGATATCCGCAAACGGATCTACAAATATCCGCGTCTTGGCCAAAAAGCGAAATTCGTGGCCATTCCAACGACATCGGGTACCGGTTCCGAAGTTACCTCGTTCTCGGTTATTACCGATAAAATCAACGGCAACACGAAATACCCGTTGGCGGATTACGAGCTGACGCCGGACGTTGCGATCATTGACCCTGAGTTCGTCTACAGCTTGCCGAAAGTGGCTGTTGCAGATACCGGTATGGACGTACTGACGCATGCGATCGAAGCTTACGTCTCGGTCATGGCTAACGACTACACGGACGGTCTGGCGATCAAAGCGATCCAGCTGGTATTCCAATACCTGGAGAAATCGGCGCTGACCGGCGACAAGCTGGCCCGCGAGAAAATGCACAATGCTTCGACGCTCGCAGGGATGGCGTTCGCCAACGCATTCCTTGGCATCAACCACAGCTTGGCGCATAAATGGGGCGGTCAATACGGTACGGCCCATGGACGTACCAATGCGATTCTGATGCCGCACGTCATCCGCTACAATGCGAAGAAACCAACGAAATTCGCGGCATGGCCGAAATACAGAAACTTCGTTGCCGATGAACGTTATGCGGAAATCGCCCGCATTCTGGGTCTGCCGGCTCGCACGACGGAAGAAGGCGTGAAGAGCTTGATCAAAGCGGTGCGCGATCTGAACAAGAAGCTGGGCATTCCGGAATCGTTCCAAGCGCTTGGCTTCGATGCGAAGGATTTCGAATCGCGCGTCGATTACCTGGCGGACCGTGCCTTCGAAGACCAATGTACGACTGCGAATCCGAAGCTGCCGCTGGTCAGCGAGCTGGCTGAGATTTATCGCGACGCCTTCTATGGAAGATTTGAAGAATAAGTGAACAGGCGTGTAAAAATGGTGACAAATATCACTTATTGTGATATTTGTCACAATCTTTTTGGATAGGAAGAGCTATGATTACAATATAAATGATCCCTCAGAAGTTTGTTAACGGAGTGGAACCCGGTCCTTCGGGGCCGGGCACCATAATTGTCTAAGTTGTGAAAAGTATCACAAATTTTAGGGATCATGAGGCGCGGGATAGACCTTCAACCGCGACCACATATAAAAATGGAGGGAATCAAGATGTCGGTGATCGAAAGAGAAGTAACAGAAACCAAGGCGCAAAACGCATGGAGAGGCTTCAAACCTGGGAAATGGATGAAGGAAGTGGATACGCGCGATTTTATCCAATCAAACGTGAATCCTTATGAAGGTAATGAGTCCTTCTTGAAAGGCGCTTCGGCGAACACGAAAGCGTTGTGGGATATCGTATCGCAGCTGTCCGTGAAAGAACGGGAAGCCGGCGGGGTCCTGGATGTAGACGTGAACACGCCATCCACGATCACTTCCCATGCTCCTGGATATTTGGATAAAGAGAAGGAACAAATCGTAGGCGTTCAGGGCTCAGCCCCTTTCCAACGCACGATCCATCCATTCGGCGGGATCAACATGGTCATCAATGCGTGCAAAGCTTATGGCTTTGATCTGCCAGCTGAGATCGTAAATCTGTTTACAACGATTCGCAAAACCCATAACCAAGGGGTATTTGATGCTTATACATCGGAAATGAGAGCCGCCCGTAAGGCTGGGATCATCACAGGTCTTCCTGACGCATACGGCCGCGGTCGGATCATCGGGGACTACCGCCGCGTTGCCCTGTACGGCGTAGACTTCTTGATCAAGCAAAAACAACAAGAATTGAAATCTCTTGAAGTAGATGTCATCGATGAAGATGTGATCCGGCTTCGGGAAGAAATTTCTGAACAAATTCGCGCTTTAGGCGAATTGAAACAGCTCGGCGAAATGTACGGATTCGACATTTCCAGACCGGCGAACAATGCGAAGGAAGCTTTCCAATGGTTGTACTTCGGTTATCTGGCAGCGGTCAAAGAACAAGACGGTGCGGCAATGTCCCTCGGACGCGTATCTTCGTTCCTCGATATTTACATCGAACGCGATCTGGCCGAAGGAACATTAACCGAAGAAGCAGCTCAAGAATTGGTTGACCATTTCGTCATGAAGCTGCGGATCGTGAAATTCCTGAGAACGCCAGAGTACAACGAACTGTTCAGCGGCGACCCAACTTGGGTAACGGAATCGATCGGCGGGATGTCCGTAAACGGCAAGACGCTCGTAACCAAGAACAGCTTCCGCTTCCTGCATACGCTGTACAACCTGGGGCCGGCTCCAGAACCAAACCTGACCGTGCTCTGGTCGGAGCAACTGCCTGACGCCTTCAAGAAATACTGCGCGAAGGTATCGATCGAGACGAGCTCGATTCAATATGAAAACGACGATCTGATGCGTCCGATTTACGGTGACGATTACGGTATCGCATGCTGCGTCTCCGCGATGAGAATCGGGAAACAAATGCAGTTCTTCGGCGCTCGCGCAAACTTGGCGAAAGCTCTGCTGTATGCGATCAACGGCGGTAAGGATGAAAAATCCGGCGTCCAAGTTGGTCCGGAATATCCGGCCATCACTTCGGAATACCTCGACTATGACGAAGTGAAGAAACGCTTTATCCCGATGATGGAATGGCTGGCTAAGCTGTACGTGAACACCTTGAACGTGATCCACTACATGCACGATAAATACTGCTACGAACGGATCGAGATGGCGCTGCACGACCGCGACATTCTCCGCACGATGGCTTGCGGTATCGCCGGCTTGTCCGTAGCGGCTGACTCGCTCAGTGCGATCAAATATGCCAAAGTGAAACCGATCCGCAACGAAAACGGCATTGCCGTAGACTTCGAAATCGAAGGCGAGTTCCCTTGCTACGGGAACAACGACGACCGCGTTGACCAAATTGCGGTAGAGCTGGTTGAAACGTTTATGGGCATGATCCGCAAGCATAAAACGTACCGCAACTCGCTGCCAACCCAATCGGTATTGACAATTACGTCGAACGTTGTATATGGTAAGAAAACAGGCAGCACGCCGGACGGACGTAAAGCCGGCGAACCGTTCGCACCAGGGGCGAACCCGATGCACGGCCGCGACAAGAAAGGGGCGTTAGCTTCCCTGAGCTCGGTAGCGAAGCTGCCATATGAGCACAGCTTGGACGGCATCTCGAATACGTTCTCGATCGTGCCGAAGGCCTTGGGTAAAGACACGGAAACCCGGAAATCGAACCTCGTATCGATGATGGACGGGTACTTCGGCAGCAAAGCGCATCACTTGAACGTAAACGTCTTTGACCGCGAACAACTGCTGGACGCAATGGAACATCCGGAAAACTATCCGCAATTAACAATCCGTGTATCGGGTTATGCGGTGAACTTCATCAAGTTGACCCGTGAACAACAACTAGATGTCATCAACCGGACCTTCCACGGCAAAATGTAATAACCTGCTGACGGGCAGCAACAATTGAAGCTGAACGATAAAATGGGGAGTTGGGCTTGGATCGCCTTTCTCCTCATTCCTTTATCGGAGGCGAATTAGGGAAAGGGTGACGAAGATGCTTAAAGGTCGCATACATTCGTTAGAAACGTTCGGAACCGTAGATGGACCGGGGATTCGTTTCGTCCTCTTTATGCAAGGCTGCTTGCTGCAGTGCCAATATTGCCATAACCCGGACACCTGGAGCTTGACGGAAGGCAAGGAGATGACCGTCGAGGAAGTTCTGGCCGAGATCGAGCCGTATTTGAACTATTACCGTACATCGGGCGGCGGACTGACGGTATCCGGCGGCGAAGCGACGCTGCAGGCGCCGTTTGTCACGGAATTGTTCCGGGAAGTGAAGAAACGCTGGAACCTTCATACGACGCTGGATACGAACGGCTATAATGAAGGGGATAAAATTCGCGATCTGCTGGATGTAACGGATCTGGTCCTGCTGGATCTGAAGCATATCGACAACGAGAAGCATATCAAGCTGACGGGCAAACCCAACGATCGAATGTTGAAGATGGCCCGCTGGCTGTCGGATCATGATCGGAAAATGTGGATTCGTCACGTGTATGTGCCCGGCATCCACGACGATGAGCAGGATTTACTGGAGCTTGGGAGATTTATCGGCAGCCTGAAGGGCGTGGAGAAATTCGAAATTCTTCCTTACCACCAAATGGGCGTGTACAAATGGCAGGAGCTCGGTTGGGCTTATCCGCTGGAAGGCGTACCTTCGCCAACGGATGAAGAGATCGAACGAGCTTATCGGTTGATTCGTGAAGGCGAGCAGCAAGTACCAGCCAAACCGTGAAATCTATGTCATATATTCTCACGCTAAAATCCAATATCTCAATTCCAAACGGTTAAACCTCTCGATATACGTTAGGTTTAACCGTTTTCATTTTGGTTTTTAGAGGATATTATCCCCTTAATAGAAAAATGTCCTCCTTATCAAAGGTGGTGACGCTTTCTATAATGAGGGTGTATCACATAAACGAGTTTGAGGAGGGTCTATCTAACATGAGGAAGAGTTTGGTGCTGCTGCTGTCTCTTGTGTTTGTTGCATCCGCGCTGCTCGCCGGCTGCGGCAAATCCGGCAACAACGGAAACAATGCTGCCCCGTCGAATGAAAGTCAGGGCACGTCAAATGCGGGGACCGAAACGGAAACGAACAACGATCCGTTTGAAATCACGATCCGCCACACCCAGGTTGGGGAATCCAAGAAGTTCCGCCTGGCGATGCTGGAGGACGTCGTCAAGAAGACGGAAGCTGCTGTACCGGGCTTAACCATCAAGCTGGATGCGGTGGACTCCGAAGTGAACCGCAAAGAGAAGCTGCGGGGCGAAATGGCCGCGGGCAAACCGCCGGAAATCTTCGACGTATTTGGCAGTCCGGATGCCCAGCTATATGCCAAGGAAGGCCTGATGCTGGATTTGACACCGATCATCGAAGAATTGGGCATTAAAGATAAATTTACGACACTGGATCCGTTTACCCTTGACGGCAAAGTATACGGCTTGCCAATCGGGGGTTCCATCGAAGGGTATTTCTATAATAAAGAGTACTTTGAATCCAAAGGGCTGAGTGTGCCGAAGACGCTTGGGGAGCTGGAGCAAATCGCTGAGAAAATCAAGGCGGACGGCAAAATCCCGTTTGCTCAGTCCTCCAAGGATGCTTGGATTCCGCTGATGACGACCAATAACCTGTGGTCCTATTTTGCCGGTCCGGAGATCACTTACGGCTTCAAGACAGGCGCAACGAAATGGACGGACGAGAATATGGTTAAGGCGATTGCCAAACATCAGGAATGGGTTCAAAAAGGTTACTTTAAGAAAGGCGAACTGGGCTTTGAATACGCGGATATGAGAAACCAGGTTATTACGGGCGAGGCTATCATGATGATGGACGGCTCCTGGGCGAACTCCGTCTTCCGCGATCCGGCTCAAGCCGGCGATATGGTGGGTAAAATCGGCTTCTTCAATATGCCGCCGTTAAATGAAGGGGATCCGGTCGTCGTCATGCAGGATGCCAACAACGGTTACGGCTTCTCCAGTGCGGTGGCGGAGGATCCGCGGAAGCTGGCGGCCGTTAAGGAGTTCATTAAGAACATGTGGACGGAAGAAATGCAGCTGCGCGGCTTGAAAGAAGACGGCGTACTTCCGGCCATGAAGATGGATTTGGAGCAAATGAAGACGGCGTCCGACGACCCGCTGATGCAGGATATTTTTAGAGCGGTAAGTGAAATCGGCACTTCCTTCCCGGCGTTTGACGCGCTCGTGCAAGCGGAAGTGAATACGGCGCTGAGCATGGGCATTCAACAAATCATCGGCGGCGAAATCGAGCCGGCGAAGATGCTGGAAAATGTGCAGGCAGCGCAAGATGCAGCCAATGCCGCAGCGGAATAATCGTTAATTCTTAAGACTGATCATCGAACAAGGGCGTCACCCGCCGGCAGCGGTTCTGGGGACGCCCTTGCTTCCAACTACGGAGGTATAGGCATGAATAAAGCGCTCAGAAGTCCTCTGATTTACAGCTTATTTGTTCTCCCGGCATTGATCTTGTTTCTTGCCTTTTTCATCTATCCAATCTTTACCGCCATCAACAACAGCTTTACCAGCTGGAACGGTATTTCCAAGCATATGACCTATATCGGTTTGGATAATTACGAGATGGCGTTTAAGGATCAAGCGTTCTGGAAATCGGTGCGGAACAATGTATATTTCATTCTGTTCTCCTGTCTGATCCAAGTTCCGCTGATCGTTTTTTTCTCCCTCTTAATCGCAAACGTCAAGAAGCTCAAGGGACTGTATAAGACCGCGGTCTTTATGCCGTCGATCATGTCCACTGCCGTGATCGGTATTTTGTGGGGGTTCATTTATAACCCGGATTTCGGGTTGATGAACCAAGTGCTTGGGATCTTTGGCATTCCCCCGGTGTACTGGCTGTCCGACAAAAATTGGGCGATGCTCTCCATCCTGATTACGAATGCTTGGCAGTGGACGGGGTTCTACATCGTAATGGTCCTGGCGGCGATCCTGGCGATCCCGCGCGAGTTGGACGAAGCGGCGGCGATTGATGGAGCGGGCGGCATCCAACGGGCGATCCGAATCACCATTCCGCTGATCATGCCGATCATTAGCGTCGTCGTGATGCTGTCGGTGGCTGGCGCCATGAAAGCGGCCGATATTGTGCTGGTCATGACCAAGGGCGGGCCGGCCGGCTCGACGGACGTCATGGCGACGTACATGATCCGTTACGCGATCACCAGCTTCCGCCACGGGTTTGGCAACGCCATCGCCGTACTGATCTTTGCCTTTACGATCATTATTACCGCCTTGTACCAAATCCTTGTCGTTCGACGCACAGAAAGGATTGAATACTGATGAGAGTGCTGAAAAAGACGATCCCGCATCTGTTCCTGATGGCGTATCTACTCATCATTTTGTATCCGTTTCTGTTCGTGTTGTTCTCTTCGGTCAAAACCGATAACCAAGCGATCGCCTCCAATCCGTTTGGGTTGCCGTCGTCGATTATTTTTGACAATTACATGAATGCTTGGGTGAACGCCAAGATCAGCACGTTTTTTTTCAATAGCTTATATATCGGTGTATTATCGGCGTGCTTGTCGATCCTGTTTGCTGCGATGCTGGCCTTTGCCGTAACGCGCATGCGGTACAATCGGATCAGCGCGGTCGTGTTCCAGCTGATCCTGCTGGGGATGCTGATCCCCAACAACTCGTTGCTGCTGCCGATCTACGGCATGATGCGCAACCTGAACGTGCTCGACACGCATATGGCGTTGATTTTGCCTTATGTGGCGAACGCGATTCCGTTTTCGGTCATCATTCTGGCGGCGTTTATGCGCTCGATCCCTGGTGAAATTGAAGAAGCAGCTGTCATGGACGGTTTAGGCTCAGCGGGGATGTTCTTTCGCGTGATGCTGCCCCTGACAGTACCGGCGATCGTGACGGTGTTTATCATCAATTTCCTCGGCAACTGGAACGAGTTTTTGCTGGCGAACTATTTTCTATCCAAAGAAGAACTTCGTACGCTCCCGGTCGGGATGGTTGGGTTCCGCGATGCGTACAACACCAACTACGCGCAGATGTCAGCTGGCATCGTGTTCAGCGTGCTGCCGGTCATGATCATCTATGCGGTGCTTCAGGAAAAAATAATTGAAGGCGTTACGGCCGGCAGCGTTAAGGGTTAGATCGTGGCGTGTTAGAATAGGGATAGTCTTACCAATTGGGAGCTGCCGCCGATGAATTTGCGCATTAAGCTGTTTACCGCCTTTTTGGGTTTAGTCATCATTCCATTGTTTGTGTTAGGCATTATCACGTTTTGGATTACGTTTAACTCGATTGAGAAGAAATACAGCCAGCAGGCGGAATATTCACTGAAGGCGATCAGCTACAGCATTAAGAACGTCTTTCAGGAGATGAATAACGTCACGGATAATGGCATCTCCAAAGGGGTGTTTCAGGCCGCTTTATCAGCCAAGGACCCGGATACCCAGGATTTGACGGCCACGACCCAGCTGGAGCTGAACGCCAATCAGCGAAATTTCCGTTCCCTGCTGTATAGCCATCCGGCCATTGACTACGCGTTTTTGTACAACATCCATGGGGGCCGGCAATCCAATGTCATCGCGATATTTAATAAGGAAAATTTCGAGACGCTGCCCTACGAAAAATTCAAGGAGCATCCTTTATATAACGAAGTGATGGCCCTTAACGGCCAACCGAAATGGATCGCTCCCCACGAATATCCGGAATTAACCGGATCGGACAACGTGTTTACGCAAATCCGCCTGATTAAGGAGCTTAGCAATCTGGAGCGGGTTGGCGTGCTGGTGGTGCAGATCAAGAACTGGGAGTTCGAGAAGATTTTTCAGAACCTGAAGCTGGGCAGTCAGATGCGCGATACCCGGTTTATGCTGGTGAATGACAAAGGCCTGATTCTATACGATTATCAATTGGAGTTGGATGGACAGCAAATCGAAGCGTACCTGCCAAAAAAATTGAAATGGGAGAGCGGCGAGGGGTATCGGAGCTTTAAAGGTAAATTTAACAACCAAGAGAGCGTTATCTCCATTTATAAATTGCAGGATTATCCGTGGAGTCTAGTTTCGGTTACTTCCTGGAGCTATTTGTCGCAGGAGGTGACGACCTTTGCCAAATGGTTTGTTGCCATTATTTGTGTGTGCGTGCTGACGGCGATGTTATTTAACTTGATCTTTATGAACCGGATCACAGGAACGATTGGTGTGATTGTCAGGTTCATGCGCAAGGTGGAAAGCGGTGACCTGAAAGCTCGGGTAGATGAGAAAGGCGACGATGAGCTGCTTCTGCTGCAGAAGGGCTTCAATAACCAGATGGATAAAATCAATGAGCTGTTTGAGCAAGTGAAACGGGAGCAACGGCTGAAGGCCAACGCCGAGCTGCGCGTCCTGCAGGCTCAGATTAAGCCGCATTTCCTGTTTAATACGTTGGAATCGATTAACGTGCTTGCCGTCCAAAACGAAGGGCGTAAGGTCAGCGAAATGGTGCTGCGGCTGGCGAATATTTTGCGGATCAGTATTCAAGACAAGGAAGAGATCAAGCTGAGCCTCGAAATCGAGCATATGCGCAGCTATTTGGAAATTCAGAAGTTCCGTTTCGAGGAGTTGTTTGAGTATTCGATTGATATTCCGGACGAAATGATGAACTGTCTGCTGTTGAAATTAACGCTGCAGCCGCTCGTGGAGAACAGCATTCAGCACGGGTTTGAGGGCATCGATTATAAAGGCAGGATCACGGTCACGGGGAGAATGGAGCAAGACCGCATTCTGCTAAGGGTTGAAGATAACGGAATTGGGATGACCAATGAGCAGCTGGCGAAGATCCAATACGCGGATTTGGACGATCCGGCGTATCGTTCCATGGCGCCATATCCGAATCATGAACGCCGGGGCTTGGGGCTTCGCAGCGTGTCGGATCGGCTAAGATTTCAGTATGGCAGCAGATACGGATTGTTTATTTGCTCGCAGCCCGGGTACGGGACGACGATTCAATGTGTGATACCAAGATATGAGGCGGGGGATCACGATGAAATTAAAAGCGTTGCTGGTTGACGACGAAATTCATATACTCACGAACTTGTCGAAGGTTTTGCCTTGGGAGGAAATGGGGTTTGAAGTTGTTTTGTTGGCCAAGAACGGTAAGGAAGCGTTAGAGATGGCTTCGCAGCATCGTCCCGACTTGATCTTAAGCGATATCCGCATGCCGGTGATGGACGGCATTCAACTGCTGCAGGAGCTCCGGGAGCGGGAGATTCCTTGCGAAATTTTGCTGTTGACCGGGTATCAGGAATTTGAGTATGCTCGAACTGCAATACGTTACGGCGTGAAGGATTATATTTGCAAGCCGATCAATTATTTTGAGCTGGAGGAGACGGTTCGGGGGATCGCCAAACAGATTCGCGAGAAGCGCAAAAACCTGAACAAGGAGCAGCGGATGAACCAGGTGGTTGATCTGGCCAATGAAAACTTCCTATTACATTCCTTGCTCGGACAGGAGACAGATGCGGAAGGGCTGTTGTGGGACGACGAGGACGCCGGTGAAGCGAAGCGGCGTTACGCCATGCTGCTCTTGGATCTGGAAGGTTATTCGCACCGATCCATCGTCTGGACGCTCCATGAACGAAAAGCGTGGAATCTGCACATCAAGCATGCGCTGAAGGATGTATTTGGCGAAGTTTTGCCAGGCTTAACTGTGCTGCAGATCCGGGAGGGGGAATGGTGCCTCGTGTTCCCGTCCCCTTCAGCGGATCGGACAGTTGACGAGGAGACGCTGATGCCGGGCTTTGAGCGGATCCGACAGCTCATCCGCAGCAAGGAGGAACTTCCCGTTCGGATGTGCATGGCGGCAGGGCTACATGGTTTGCAGGAATTATCGCTTGTGTACCATCGCTTGCAGCATCGGTTGATTCTGGGAGCAGCGCAGGAAGGGTTCGTGAAGGCTGACGCGCTGCCAACAGACGATTTCGCCCCGGATAAGGACGCGGTGGAAGTGCAATGGGGCTGGATCGAGCAGCTTGGAACCGGATTGCGCAACGGGAGCACCGAGGTCTTGGATCGCATCGCCGGGGAATTGAAATCGTACATCGGCGGTCTGGATGAACGGCAGGCGTGTGCGGCGGAGAAGCTGATGCATTATTTGCTCATCCATTTGCTGCGCGAGATGCGCGAGCTGCACATGCTCCCAAGGGAGCAGGAAGAAGGGCTATGGAAGCGGCTGCGGGAGCCGATGAGCTTGAAAGAGTTGCTGTCGATCATCGTTTCGCTCATCGAGCATGCGCGCAGCTCCCTGTCCGCGAAGAAATCTACGGAGCTGCTAATGATGTCCGCGCAAAATTATATTCAGAACCATCTCGGCCGCGACTTTGGGATCGAGGACATCGCCGACTATCTCGGCATTAGCAGCAGTTATTTCTGCTTACTCTTTAAGAACCATTTTGGCGAAACGTTTGTAGAGTATTTGACCAAACAGCGAATGGAAATGGCGAAATGCCTGCTGCGTACCAGTGAGCGTTCGATCGCACAAATCGGCAGTTCAATCGGCTATCAGGAACGGCGATATTTCACGAAGGTCTTTCAGAAGTATACCGGCATGACGCCGTCGGATTACCGGCAGAAGGAATCAAACGTATCTTAAAACTAATGGATAAGCGGCAAGGAGGACGGCTCGTGGATTTATCAGCATGGACGTTGGAGGAGAAGATCGGACAGTTATTTATTTGTGGGTTCCATAGCTTGGTGCCGGACGAACAGATTCGGACGCTGGTGCAGCAGTATCATGTGGGGGGTGTAGTTTATTTCCGCCGGAATATCGCTTCGGTGGAGCAGCTTGCCGAGCTGTCACGAAGCTTGCAAGGCTTGCCGCGCAGCAAACCGGAGCTTCCGTTGTTTATCTCGATTGATCAGGAAGGCGGGATGGTAGCCCGGCTGGATCATGAAGGGATGAGCCGGATTCCCGGCAATATGGCGCTGGGGGCGGCCAATGATCCGGCGTTGACGGAGGAAGTGGCGCGACTGGCGGCCAAGGAGATGCTGCAGCTGGGCATCAACTTTAACTTTGCGCCGTGCGTCGACGTCAACAACAATCCGGCCAATCCCGTGATTGGCGTCCGCTCGTTTGGGGAGCAGCCGGACCGGGTGGCCGTGCATGGAGCCGCGGCGGTTCGCGGATATCAGGCCGAAGACGTGATCGCGACGGTGAAGCATTTCCCCGGCCACGGGGATACGGCCGTGGATTCCCACCGCGGCTTAGCCAGTGTCCCGCACGGGAAGGAGCGGCTGCACCAGGTCGAGCTGGTCCCGTTCCGGGAGGCGATTGCGGCGGGCGTTGATGCAATTATGACGGCGCATGTGATCTTTCCGGCGTTTGAGCCGGAGGGGACGCCGGCAACGTTGTCGCACCGGGTGCTGACCGGCCTGCTGCGGGAAGAGCTGGGCTTCGGCGGGCTGATCGTCACCGATTGCCTGGAGATGCAGGCGATCGCGGGGCATTATGGCATCGCCGAAGGGGCGGTCCAGGCGATCGAAGCCGGCGCAGACCTCGTGCTCGTGAGCCATACGCTGGCCGACCAGCGTGCGGCGATCGAGCGGGTAGCCGAAGCGGTGCGGAGCGGCCGGATCAGCGAGGCGCGTATTGACCGCTCGCTCGAGCGCATCTTGGCGCTCAAGGCGAAGCGGATCGGCAGTGCGGCGCAGGCGGTAGCCGCCGCGACCGCGACGGCAGCGCCGCTGACGCCGGAGGCGGAGAGCGCCGCGCTGCTGCGCCATGCGGCAGAGCGCAGCGTGACGCTCGTGAAGGGAGCGGGCCGCTTGCCGCTGCAGAGCGATCAGCCGGTGCTGGTCGTCTGGCCGGAGCTGCGGCACCGCACTGAGGTCGATGAGCCGGCGGTGCATCAATATACGCTGGCGGATGCGCTGCGGCCGCTTCATGGCCAGGTCGTCATGACGGTGATTGGAACGCAGCCCAGCGACGAAGAGATTGCTGCGGTACTGGAACAAAGTCAAGAGGTCAGCCAAATCGTTGTGGCGACCTACACAGCAGAGGGGGGGATCCCTGAAGGTCAGCAGAAGCTCGTCCAGCGCCTTCAGCAGCTGTCGGGCAAACGTCTGATCGTCGTATCTACGCGGAATCCTTACGACTTCAACGCGTTTCCTGAGATCGAGACCTATCTCTGCTTATATGAAAATCGTCCGTTTTCGTTGGATGTCGCGGCCAAGGTTCTGGTCGGTGAGCTGCAGCCGCAGGGAGTATTGCCCGTCAGCTTAAACCAGGATTAATCCAAATTTCATAGGAGCGCCCGGGAGTGATTTCCGGGCG